>JAHDYM010000141.1 GCA_023383705.1 Gammaproteobacteria bacterium
CGATATCAGCGTCGGTAAGGGTGCGGGATGTTTCCTGCAAAATCAAGCCCAAAGCAACACTCTTTTGTCCACTTCCGATGCGCTTGTCGACGAAGATGTCAAATACCATGACATCCTTGAGTGCCGGGCCCGCCGCCTCCGCAACGGCGGACAACAAGCTGCCAGCCGGCACATCGCTCGCCACCAGCACGGCGAGATCGCGGCGCACGGCCGGAAAACGCGAGAGGCCCTGATAGCGACGCGGCCTGGCGTTGCCGAGTGCCGCTGCATCGATTTCAAACAGCACGGGCGCGGCCGGCAACTCGAGCGCGGCGCGCAGGGCCGGGTGCAGGACACCCAGCCAGCCGACTGGCGCGCCCTCGCGCAGGATCCGGGCGGTCTGGCCGGGCTGGAGCGCCGGATGTTCGGCAGCGACGAAGCTGAAGGCCGCCACCTCGCCGCTCAATCGCAGCAGCGCCTCGAGGTCGGCCTTGACGGCAAAGAAATCGACTGAAGCAGGCTTTTTATCCCATTGTTCTGGAAGGATATTGCCGATAGCCACGCCGGCGACGACGGCCTGCTCGGTTACCTCGTTGCCCCCTGCCGGACTGAAGCGCACGCCCGCCTCGAAGAGACGCACGCGCTGTTGCTGGCGCGCCAGATTATGACGAACCGCATTGATGAGGCCCGGCCACAACGTCTGGCGCATCACTGCAAGTTCGGCAGAAATCGGATTGAGCAGCGGCACGCCCTGCACACCGCCGGCGAATTGCGCGTCGAGTTTCCCATCGATGAAGCTGTAGGTGATCGCTTCCTGGTAGCCCCGCTCGACCAGCACGGTCTTCAGGCGATCGAGTCCGACGCTGTGGTCGCTGGCAATGCCGAGCTGCGTGCCCTGCCGACCGGCACGCTCGCCGATGTGGTCGTAGCCGCGTATCCGCGCGATCTCCTCGATCAGGTCCACTTCGATGGCGATATCGAAACGGAAGGATGCGGCCTGCACCTGCCAGCCCCAGGGCTGCGCCTCGACGCACATGTCGAGCCGCTGCAGGATATCGAGCACCTCCGCATCGGGAATCTCGTGGCCCAGCACCTGGGCAAGACGCTCACGTCGCAGCGCGACGGGCGGAATGCGTCCATCAGCCAGCGCACCGCTGATCTGCGCCGGCCCGGGCGTGCCGCCGGTGATCTGCAGCAGGAGCGCCGTGGCCCGTTCGATCGCTGCCAGCTGTCCGGCCGGATCCACGCCGCGCTCGAAGCGCGTCGCTGCGTCCGTCTGGAGGCCAAAGCGCCGCGCGCGCCCGGCGATGACTGCGGGCCGGAAGAAAGCCGATTCCAGCACCACGTCATGCGTGCCCTCGCTTACGCCGGTGGTCGCACCACCCATGATGCCGGCCATGCCGACAGCACCACGCTCATCGGCAATGACCAGCACGGTCGCGTCGAGCTCCACTTCATCGCCGGTCAGCAAGCGGAGCTTCTCGCCCGGCCGGGCGCGACGCACGCCCAGCGCGCCCGACAGGGTATCCATGTCATAGGCGTGCAAGGGCTGGCCCAGTTCGAGCATCACGTAGTTGGTGACATCGACCACCGGGCTGATGCTGCGGATACCGCTGCGACGCAGGCGCTCGCGCAGCCAGAAGGGACTCTGCACACCGCTGCGCAGATTGCGGATCACCCGGGCGACGAACACCGGACAGTCGTCAGGATCCACGATATTTACCGGGAAGACTTCGTCACAGGCAGCGGCAACCGGCGCAACGGCCGGGGCGCGAAACGGCACACCGGTGGCAGCAGCCAGGTCGCGTGCAACGCCCGTGACACAGAAACAGTCGGCGCGATTCGGGGTGATCTTCAAGTCGAGGATCTGGTCATCGAGGCGCAGCGCCACACTCACCGGAGTGCCGGGAAGCAGGCCGGCATCGAGTTCCAGCAGGCCGTCGGCTTTCTCGGCAAGGCCGAGTTCGGTCGCCGAGCACAGCATGCCCTCGGAAGCCTCGCCACGCAGTCTGGCCGGCTTGATCACCGTGCCGTCGGGCAGCTTTGCGCCGATGCAGGCCACGGGATAGACACCGCCCTGCTGCACATTCGCCGCACCACAGACGATCTGCAGCGGCGAACCGCCGGCATCCACGCGACAGACGCGCAGGCGGTCGGCATTCGGATGCGACTGCACTTCGAGCACGCGGCCAACGACGACGCCCGCCAGCGGCGGTGCCGCCGGTTCGAGGCTCTCGACCTCCAGGCCCTGCATGGTGAGTTGATGCACGAGCGCATCGGTGACACCCGCGGGATCGGCATACTCACGCAACCACTGTTCGCTGAACTTCACGGCAGGCCTATCAGTTGAACTGGCGCAGGAAGCGCAAGTCGTTTTCAAACAGGAGGCGGATATCGTCTATCCCGTATTTCAGCATCGCCAGGCGTTCCACGCCCATGCCGAAGGCATAGCCGGTGTATTTCTCGGCATCGATGCCGGCATTGGCGAGCACCTTCGGATGCACCATTCCGCAGCCAAGCACTTCCAGCCAGCGTCCCGACTCGGAAAGGATGTCCACCTCGGCCGACGGCTCGGTGAACGGAAAATAGGAAGGCCGGAAACGCAGGGTTGCGGAACGCTCGAAGAAGCGCTCGACGAACTCATGCAGGATCGCTTTCAGGTTGGCGAAACTGACCCCGGTATCGACCACGAGCCCCTCGACCTGGTGAAACATCGGCGTGTGGGTCATGTCGGAATCACAACGGTAGACACGCCCCGGCGCGATCAGGCGCAGCGGTGCGCCCTGCTTCAGCATCGCGCGGATCTGCACCGGCGAGGTATGGGTACGCAGCAGCTTGCCGGACGGCAGGTAGAAGGTGTCGTGCATGGCGCGCGCCGGATGGTCTTCCGGGATATTCAGCGCGGTGAAATTGTGGAAGTCGTCTTCGACCTCCGGTCCCTGGCTGACGGCAAAACCGGCGGCGGCAAAGATCGCCTCGATGCGCTGCCGGGCTTGCGTGACCGGATGCAGGCCACCGGCCTGCTGGCCGCGGCCCGGCAGGCTCACGTCGACGGCACTTGCCGCCAGCGCAGCGTGCAGCGCATTGGCCTCCAGCAGCGCACGCCGCTCGTTCAGTTCGGTTTCCAGCGCATCGCGGGCGGTGTTGATCACCTGGCCCGCCGCGCGCCGCTCGGCATCCGGCAGGCCGCCGAGCTGCTTGAGCAGCGCCGTCAGTTCACCCTTCTTGCCCAGGTAGCGCACGCGCACGGCATCGAGCTGCGCGAGGTCACCGGCAGCGGTGAGTTCCGCCCTGGCACGCGCCAACAGCGACTCGGTGTCATGCATGGGAGCAGATCCCGGCAGAAGCCGGGCCCGGGCAGGTAATTACCGGCTCCGGGCCCCTGGGCATTGCTGGTCAGGCAGCAGCGCCGAGACTCGCCTTGGCCTTCTCGGCCAGGGCACCAAAGGCTGCAGCGTCGTGAACAGCGAGGTCAGCCAGCATCTTGCGATCGACCTCGATGCCCGCCTTCAGCAGGCCGTTCATGAAACGGCTGTAGGACAGGCCATGCAGACGGGCCGCGGCATTGATGCGCGTGATCCACAGTGCGCGGAACTCGC
>JAHDYM010000142.1 GCA_023383705.1 Gammaproteobacteria bacterium
TTTTTGCATAAGCGGGTGTGACGAAGGGCAAGAAAACCAGCATCACCATGACGACCACTGTGCGCATCGGGATTTCCTGTGGACCTAGTTGAGTGGCGCCTGGAAGGGATCGTTGTAGTACTGCGCGCCGATATCCACCCACTCGGAGATCAGGCGCAGTTCCGCCGGCGACAGGCGGCCGGCATGCGCATTCCCGCTATCGGCGGCAAAGCGGTTGAAGAAACGCGGCGAATTGTTGGCACCGGCAGTGGACAGCGAGGCGCTGACCGGCACCGGGCTGAACACCGGGTCGCCCGTCACCGGATCCACGCCGGTCTGCACCAGCCGGTCGGCCAGCGCGCCATCGACCAGTTCCTGCTCGTTGTCGCCATCGAGCAACTCGCGATAGGCCTTGAAGTGATCGCCGTTGATATCGGAGGCGCCATCGGAAAGGTCGAGCTGGGCGGCCGGCAGCTGCACGGCACCCAGCGTACTCAGCGATGCGTGGCAGTTGGTACAGGTGTCGTCGCTGAGCACGGTCACGCCGTCGCCAGCCAGCGTCAGGCGCGGCTTTGACCACAGCGGGTGTATGTGCGTCTCGTAGTTGATCGTGATCCGGCAGTGTCCGGCCCAGTTGTCGAGACAGTCGCCGGTGGTTGGTATCGGCGTGCCGAGGTCGGTATATCGATACGCGAAGCTGGCATCGGCAGGCCGGCCTGCGGCCACTGGATCGGTCCAGATGTCCTCGTAGACCACATCCTCATCGAGGGCGACCAGCCGGCAGTCTGTCGCACAACTGATGCGCTTCTTGACCTGGGCCATGGTCTCGCCGAAGTCGGCAAAGTAGCTGCTGCTGGTATTCGGGAACGGCTGGCCGTCGGCAGCCGCACCACTCCAGGCACTGTTGAAGGCCGCCTGCCGTCCGTGCGAGACCTGGTTCTGTGTGGAATGGCAGCCGTTGCAGGCCAGCACCTCGCCGGGACGCAACTGCAACCAGTTCTGGTGGCGCGCCGTGATGCGCCGCCCATTGGCATCCAGCACCGACAGCGCGATCGGCACATTGGCCGGCACCTGTACCACCACCGAACCGTCGGGCTCGACCGGCGCATAGCCGAGGATCTCGCGCATGCCCTGCACGGTACTGACACCAAAGGCGCTGTTGTCGAAATCGCGCACATCGTCATCCGGCAGGGCCACGGCCTTTTCGACGCGCAGGAAGCGCGCCTGGCGCTGGGCAGCCGTGGTCTGGGCCGGATCGGCCAGCGCCGCGATATCCACCGAGGCCGTGCCGTCGAAGTCATGGACGCTGCGGATATCGATCAGCCCGAGGCTCCGCGCGACGAGATCCGGATCGAGCTGTCCGGTCGATTCCTGGTCGAAGATCACGGGCGGCAGCACACGGGGCTGCGCCGCCACGATGTCGCTGACCAGCACGTTCTCCGTGGGCGAGAACACCGGCAACTGGGTTCCGGCAACCGGATCGAAGATCCACACGCTGTAGAGCGGAAAGGCCGGTCTTGCGCCCGGCGCAGCCAGCGCCGCCTCGGTGCAGGGCACGATCTGGTCATCGACATTCAGCAGGCGGCAGGGACTCCAGACGGCGAAAATGCGGCCGGTACCGTCCCAGAGCGGGAAAGCAGCACCAAACTCGCCACCAGGCGAGATGCCATCGTCGGTACGCACGTCGTTGATCACGGTGCGTGTCTGCGCGGGTCCGCTCAGCAGACCGGCGTTGGCTGCCGTCGGCTGCAGGTTCTCGACGAAATTTTCGGCATCGATGCTGACCAGGTCACCGCCGTTGTCATCGGTCTGGAAGGGCCGGATCACGGACAGGATCCGTCCGTCCGGCAGCTCGCGCGGCTGGGAGAACTGGATGGTGGCGCCATCGGTACCGGTGTCGTGGCTGCGGGCACCGTAATAGAGCTCGAGTCCCGTGCCATCGGGATTCATGCGATAGAGGTTCATCTCGCTGTTGGCAGCCGCATTGTCCCAGCGGCTGAACAGGACCTGGCCGTTGGACAGGATCGACGGATCGAGGTCATGGCTCTGGTTGAAGGAGATCTGGTGGATATCGCTGCCATCGGCGTTCATGACATGCAGCACGAAGGCCGGCTCGTTGCGGTCCTCGTCCTGCGCATCGAACTGCGGCTTGCCCTCGTCGAGCAGCACGGCCTTCGATGTCCGCTGCCGGGTCGAGGAAAAGACGATGCGGCCATCCGGCAGGTAGGCGGGCGCGACATCGTGCCCGGCCTCGGCATTCAGGTCAGAGCTGATGACGCGCCGGAGCGTGTCGCTGGCGAAGTTGTATTCCCAGATGTTCCAGGTCGGCTGATCCTCTTCATCGGCACCTTCGACGAAAGGACCGCGCATCGCGAAGACCAGCGTGGATCCGTCCCAGGACACTTCGGGATCGCGGATATCGTAGAGACCACTGCCCTGGGTCACGCGCTCGGTGACATTGCGTTCGGCCGCAACGACGGCGGCGCGATCACGCACATAGAGATCGGCGCCGATGTTGAAGGTGCGCAGTTCGCGCAGCTCCGAACCCTGCAGCGCGCCCTGCGCATCCAGCGGCAACGGCCGCTTGACGTAGGCGATCGGCACATCGACCACCACCGGATCGGGATCCTGCCCGCCACCGACCCCGCCGCCACCGCAGGCCGCGAGGCTGCACGCCGCCAGAACCCAC
Source organism: Gammaproteobacteria bacterium (assembly GCA_023383705.1). Taxonomy (GTDB): domain Bacteria; phylum Pseudomonadota; class Gammaproteobacteria; order Steroidobacterales; genus SHZI01. The sequence goes on from JAHDYM010000142.1 coordinate 2,669, forward strand.
AGCAGCACATTGCCGGCGGAAAAATTCCGCCCGCGCAGTGGCATATTCTGCATCCCTGCAACCATCACCATCCCCGTCACAGCCTGCCCACAGGCCGTGCGTGCATCTGAACTGATGCGCGGCGCCCAATCGCCTGCCAGCTAACCTAATGCATAGCGATTTGGATGAACTGTTAAGACGGTCACAGAAGCCCGGGCGCCTGATAACGATAAATGCCCAACGGCGTGCAACGCGCCGCGTCACCGGGATGGGCACAAGGTGGTTGTTACGCAGCGAGGACGGCAGGGCGCCGTCGCGTCGAAGCCAGGACCTCTGCGGCCGTTAAGCCGCCTGACTGCAATTGCAGCGCTGTTGCTGCTCAGCCAGTCAGGCATGGCGGGGCCGCGCGAGCAGGCCTGGCGCATGCACGAGCGGCTCACCGGCGTACCGCCGGATGCCACGGTGCTGGAAGACATGCGCGCCGACATCGCCGGCGGCAATGCGGCCGCTGCCGCGCAGACCGCGATGGACAACAGCGCCTTCTACAACGTGACGCTGAAGAACTTCGTGGCGCCGTGGACCAACGAAGAGCAGAGCGTGTTCGTGCCGCTGAACGACTACACCGCGACCGTGATCGGCATGGTGCGCGACGACGTGCCCTTCAACACCCTGCTCTCGGCCAACCTCGTCTATATCGGCTCCGGCTCTGGCATTCCGGCCTATTCGCCGGCGAACAACGACCACTACCAGGCGCTCGACGACCAGAACGTCGACCTGAAGCAGCGCCTGACCGCCACCACGCAGACGGCGGTGAGCGGCCTGCCGGACAGCGCCACGGCCGGGATACTCACCACGCGGGCTGCCGCAGCCGCCTTTTTCGAGGCCGGCACCAACCGCGCGATGTTCCGCTTCACGATGC
>JAHDYM010000025.1 GCA_023383705.1 Gammaproteobacteria bacterium
CAGGAACTCACCTTCCGTGCCGCACGCGAGTGCGAGGCCAACCTGCTGATCCAGCCGGTGGTCGGCCTGACCAAGCCGGGTGACGTCGACCACTACACCCGCGTGCGCTGCTACGAGCATGTGCTCGAGCAGTACCCGGAGCAGACCACCACCCTGTCGCTGCTCAACCTCGCCATGCGCATGGCCGGCCCGCGCGAGGCGATCTGGCACGCCATCATCCGCAAGAATTACGGCTGCACGCACTTCATCGTCGGCCGCGACCATGCCGGCCCGGGCAACGACTCCAAGGGCGAACCCTTCTACGGCCCCTACGACGCGCAGGAACTGATGGCGCAGTACGAGACCGAGCTCGACATCACGATGGTGCCGTTCAAGGAAATGGTCTACATCGAAGACCGCGCCCAGTACGTGCCGGCGGATGAAGTCGGCAAGGACGAGAAGGTGCTCAACATCTCCGGCACCGAGTTCCGCCGCCGCCTGAACGAGGGCCTGGACATTCCCGAGTGGTTCTCCTTCCCGAAGGTGGTGGAAGAACTGCGCAAGACCCATCCCGCCCGCCACAAGCAGGGCTTCACGATCTTCTTCACGGGGCTGTCGGGTTCCGGCAAGTCAGCGGTCGCCCGTGCGCTGCTGTCCAAGCTGCTCGAGAACGGCAGCCGCCGCGTGACCCTGCTCGACGGCGACCTGGTGCGCAAGAACCTGTCGAGCGAACTCGGCTTCTCCAAGGAGCACCGCGACCTCAACATCCTGCGCATCGGCTACGTGGCATCGGAGATCACCAAGAACGGCGGCGTGGCGATCTGTGCGCCGATCGCCCCCTATGCGGTGACGCGGCGCAAGGTACGCCAGTCGGTCGAGCCGCTCGGCGGCTTCATCGAGGTGTATGTGTCCACGCCGATCGAGGTCTGCGAGCAGCGTGACCGCAAGGGGCTCTATGCCAAGGCGCGGGCCGGTATCCTCAAGGAATTCACTGGTATTTCAGACCCTTATGAGGTGCCCGAGAATCCCGAAGTGGTGATCGACACGCAGGGGATCACGCCCGACCAGGCCGCCCACCGGATCCTGGTGAAACTGGAGAGTATGGGCTTCATCCGCTAGGTGATAGCCTGTCCAGCCTATGCCGGGCAAGGTTTACATCAAGACATTCGGGTGCCAGATGAACGAGTACGACTCCAGCCGCATGCTGGACGTACTCCGCGTCAGTCACGGGATGGAGTCCACCGACCGGCCTGAAGAGGCCGACGTGCTGCTGCTCAACACCTGCTCGATCCGCGAGAAGGCCCAGGAAAAGGTCTTCTCGCACCTCGGGGTGTGGCGCGAACTGAAGGAGCAGCGCCCCGGTGTGCTGATCGGCGTGGGCGGCTGCGTGGCCAGCCAGGAAGCCGACGCGGTGCGCAGTCGCGCACCGTTTGTCGACATGGTGTTCGGCCCGCAGACGCTGCATCGCCTGCCCGGTTTCATCGATGAGATCCGGGCCCGTGGCCGTGCCGTCGTCGATGTGAGCTTTCCGGAAATCGAGAAATTCGACCGTCTGCCCGAACCCCGGGCAGACGGTCCGACTGCCTTCGTGTCGATCATGGAAGGCTGCAGCAAGTACTGCAGCTTCTGTGTCGTGCCCTACACGCGTGGCGAGGAGGTGAGCCGGCCGCTCGACGATGTGGTTGCCGAGGTTGCCGGGCTCGCTGCGCAGGGCGTGCGTGAGGTCACGCTGCTCGGCCAGAACGTCAACGGTTTCCGCGGTCCCACCCACGATGGGAAATTCGCCGACCTGGCCCTGCTGATCGACTATGTCGCGCTGATCGATGGCATCGAGCGCATCCGCTTCACCACCTCGCATCCGCGTGAGTTCAACGAGCGCCTGATCGATGCCTATGCGCGCGTGCCGAAGCTCGCCAATCACCTGCACCTGCCGGTGCAGAGCGGTTCCGACCGGATCCTCACGCTGATGAAGCGCGGCCATACCGTGGCCGAGTACATCGAGAAGATCGCTGCCCTGCGTGCGGTGCGGCCGGATATCAGCATCTCCACCGACCTGATCGTCGGCTTCCCCGGCGAGACCGAAGCCGATTTTGCCGCCACCATGCAGCTTATCGAGGCCATCGGCTTCGACCAGTCGTTCAGCTTCGTCTACAGTCCGCGCCCCGGCACACCGGCTGCCGCGCTCGCCGATCCGGTGCCCGAGACGGAAAAGCTGCGCCGGCTGGCCGAGCTGCAGGCGAAGATCACTGCGCACGCGCAGTCGATCAGCCGCGACATGATCGGTACCGTACAGCGCGTGCTGGTCGAGCGGCCCTCGCGCAAGAATCCGCACCAGCTTGCCGGCAAGACCAGCAACAACCGCTGGGTGAATTTCGACGGGCCGCCGGAGTGCATAGGGCGCAGCGTCGACCTGGTGATCACCGAGGCGCTGGCCAATTCCCTGCGCGGCCGGCTCGTGTCGGCAGCCGTGGCGGCCTGAGGATCGCCTGCTCCCATGCCTGCTCCCGACAACCGGCCTGAAACTGCTGCGGAAACGCAGGAACTGCTGCTCGAGTCGCCCGACAATGCGGCGCTAGCCAACCTGTCCGGCCAGTTCGATGAGAACCTGCGCGAGATCGAGCGCCGGCTCGACATCCTCATCAGCAATCGTGGTGGCCGCTTCCGGCTCACGGGGGCGCCGGCGGCAGTGCAGGCCGGCAGCCGCATCCTGCACGAGCTGTTCCGGCTGGCCGCCACCGCACCGGTGGATGCACAGCGCCTGCACATGACGATCCAGGAGAACCTGATGGAACATGCCGCAATACCGGCTGGCGAATCCGCCGATGATGGCGGCCTGACCATGAAGACGCGGCGCCTGCATATCCGGCCCCGTGGCAGCAACCAGCGCGCCTATCTCGAGGCCATCCGCAGTCACGATCTGTGCTTTGGCATCGGTCCGGCCGGTACCGGCAAGACCTACCTGGCGGTGGCCAGCGCGGTGGCTGCCCTCGAAGAGGAGCGCGTGCGGCGTATCGTGCTGGTGCGGCCGGCCGTCGAGGCCGGCGAGCGGCTCGGTTTCCTGCCCGGCGACATGTCGCAGAAGGTGGATCCCTATCTGCGGCCGATGTACGACGCGCTCTACGAGATGATGGGCTTCGACCGCGTCGCCCGTCTGATCGAGCGCAACATCATAGAAGTGGCGCCGCTGGCCTTCATGCGCGGCCGTTCGCTCAACGAGAGCTTCGTGATCCTCGATGAGGCCCAGAACACCACCATCGAACAGATGAAGATGCTGGTCACGCGGCTGGGCTTCGGTTCGCGCGCGGTGATCACCGGCGACCTGACGCAGATCGACCTGCCAAAACACCAGCTTTCCGGTCTCAAGCACGCGACACAGGTGTTGCAGGGCGTGCCGGGCATCGCCTTCACGCAGTTCACGGCCGGCGATGTCATCCGCCATGCGCTCGTGCAGCGCATCGTCGAGGCTTACCAGCGTTTTGAAGCGGCCGCGAGCCCCAGGGCAGATGAGGGCAACCGTGCCGGCTGAACCTCCGCGACCGCAGCTCGAAATCGACGTGCAACTGGCCACCGGCGAGACGCTGGTGCCGGCGGGTGCCGACTTCGAGGCCTGGGTGGGCGCGGCCATGCTGGCAGCCGGCAGCCGGCGCGACGGCGAACTGGCGATCCGGCTGGTCGGCACCGACGAGGGCACCGAGCTGAACCGGAACTGGCGCGACAAGCCGGGGCCGACCAATGTGCTCGCCTTTCCGCCGCCCGACCTGGCCACAGCCGGTTTGCCGGAGGGACTGCCCGCAGAGTTCGGTGACCTCGTCATCTGCCTGCCGGTCGTGGTTCGCGAGGCGGCTGAACAGCAAAAGGCACCGCTGGCGCACCTGGCCCACCTGGTCGTGCACGGCACCCTGCATCTGCTCGGCCATACCCACGATGGCGAGGCCGATACAGCGCGCATGGAAGGCCTGGAGTCCGCGGTACTGGCGGGCCTGGGCTTCCCGGACCCCTGGGCAGCCGACGCCGGGCCTGGAACGAAGTAGAATAAGGCCATCATGACCGACGACGATTCCGACGAACGATCAGGCGGTACCTGGTTTGGCCGCCTGCGGCAGGTGATCAGGGGCGATACCGCCACCCGCGAGGACTTGCTCCAGTTGTTGCGCGACGCGCACAACCGCGAGGTGCTCGATGCCGACGAACTGGCGATGCTCGAGGGCGTGCTGGCCGTTTCCGAGATGCAGGTGCGCGATGTGATGGTGCCGCGCTCGCAGATGGTGGTGCTGGAGCGCGATGCCTCGCGTGAAGAGATACTCAAGACCATCGTCAAGAGCGGCCACTCGCGTTTCCCGCTGATTGGCCCCGATCGTGAGGAGGTGGTCGGCATCCTGCTGGCCAAAGACGTTTTGCGTCACTTCGTCGAGACGCCGGACCAGGACTTCGATGTCACCCGCTGGGCGCGCCCGGCGACCTTCATCCCGGAAAGCAAACGCCTCAACAGGCTGCTCAAGGACTTGCGCATGAGCCGCAATCATCTTGCCGTGGTGGTGGACGAGTACGGCGGCCTGACCGGCCTGATCACCATCGAGGACGTGCTCGAGGAGATCGTTGGCGAGATCGATGACGAGTTCGACCCCACCGAGGCGGGTCCGATCCAGCAGCAGGATCCCGGTTGTTATCACCTGCGCGCGCTCACCCGCATCGACGAGTTCAACGAGTTCTTTGACACCTCGCTGGACGATGAGAACTACGACACGGTGGGCGGGCTGGTGATGCACGAACTGGGGCACCTGCCGCGCCGGGGCGAGACCGTCACGGTCGGCGACTTCCGTTTTCGCGTCCTGCAGGCCGACCGGCGCCGCATCCACAGCATCGAGGTCACGCGGCGTGCCTCGTCCGCCGACGATGGCGACACTGCGGCCGCCTGACGCCAGCGCAAATCCGTGGTGAGTCGTCGCCTGTTGCTCAGCCGCGGTGCTTCGCTCGCGCTCGGCGCCGGCCTGCCGCTCAGCTTTGCGCCCTTTGCCTTCTGGTGGACCGCGCCCCTGCTGTTTGCCGGCCTGTTCCTGCTGCTCGACGCCGAGTCCACCCGCGAGCGCGCCTTGCGCGCCTTCAGCTTCGGTTTCGGTACCTTCGTGGCCGGGACCTGGTGGCTCTACATCAGCATCCACGATTTCGGCGGGCTGGCCGGGCCCATCGCCGGCAGCGTGGTGCTGCTGCTGATCCTGATCATGGGCCTCTATCACGTGGCCTGGATCCTGCTCTGCAGCCTGGTGCGGTGCGAACAGCGGGGCTGGCAATTCCTCGCCATCCTGCCGGCCGGGTGGACGCTGATCGAATGGTTGCGGGGCTGGTTGTTCAGCGGTTTCCCGTGGCTCAGCGTCGGCTATGGTCAGATCGACGGCCCGCTCGCGGCCTGGGCGCCGCTGCTCGGCGTGCACGGCATTTCACTGCTGGTGCTGCTCGGCGCCGGTGCGCTGGCCGTGCTGGTTGCCGGTACGTTCAGGGCACGGCTCGCCGGGCTGATGGTGCTGGGCCTGCTGGCTGCCGGAACGGCGGTGCTCGGCGGTCAGCAGTGGACCACGCCGGCGGGGGAACCGCTGGAGGTGGCGCTGGTCCAGGGCGGCATCACCCAGGACCGCAAGTGGCTGGCCGAAGAACTCGCATCGACCATGGCGCTTTACAGCGACCTCACCATCGGCCTCGACAAGGCCGATCTCATCATCTGGCCGGAAGCCGCCATCCCGGCGCTCGCGCATGAGGTGGAGGATTACCTCACCGCCTTCGACGAACTCGCCAAGGCGCGCCGGCAGACCATCGTGCTCGGCATCCTCACCTACGAGTTCGATACCGATGCCTTCTACAACTCGCTGCTGATGATCGGCCAACGTGCCGAAAAGGGCGCCGCCCTCTACAACAAGCGCCACCTCGTGCCCTTCGGTGAATACTTCCCGGTGCCGGGCTTCATCCGCAACATGCTGCGCCTGATGAACCTGCCCTACCAGGACATCAACGCCGGCGCGGCCCGGCAGTCACCGCTGCAGATGCCCGGCGTCGCGCTCGCCCCGACCATCTGCTACGAGGACGTATTCGGTGCCGAGCTGCGCAGCTTCCTGCCGGCTGCCGGCCTGCTCATCAATGTCAGCAATGACGCCTGGTTCGGCGATTCCATCGCCCCCCACCAGCACCTGCAGATGGCACGGTTTCGCGCCCTGGAAACCGGCCGCTACATGTTGCGCAGTACGAATACCGGCATCACTGCGGTCATCGACGAGCAGGGCAGGGTGGTCAGTCGCGGCAAGCAGTTCGGCGTGGCGGTCGTGAGCGCTGCCGCCCAGCCGCGCACCGGGGCCACGCCGTGGGTAAGGTTTGGCAATACCCCGGTCCTCGCGGCCTGCGGGCTGCTGTTGTTGCTGCCCGTATTCGTACTAAACTTGCGCGCCAAATCCCCGAGTGTCTGAGCAAAGGATCAAGCCCATGAGTTCAACCAAAGCCTCCCAGTACATGACCGCCAAGGTGCTGCACTGGATCGCCGGTGTCTTTATCGGCTTCAACCTGATGTCCGGCTGGCGGATTTCCAACTTCGAACTGGACATCAAGCAGGTCCTCATCATGATCCACTCGGGCGTGGGCGTGGTGGTGTTCACCCTCATGATCGTCCGCTGGTGGTGGCGCAAGAAGAACGATCTCTATACCCCGCCGAACTGGTGGAAACGGCCGCCGATGCTGCTGCAGTGGATCTTCTACCCCTTGCTGCTCATACAGCCGGTGCTCGGATTCTGTGTGGCCATGTACAACGAGTACGAGGTCAAGGCCTTCGGCTTCATCCACATCTCCGCGCTGGCCGACAGCAACCCGGCGCTGCGGGAAATGTTCCTCAATTTCCATACCTGGCTGGCGGTCGTGCTCATCGTGCTCGTGCTCACGCACGGTGCTGACCGGCTGCGGGGGCTGTTCAGCTAGCGGCTGGCACGGCTGCCCGGTGCCATGCGTCTTCTGCTGCTCGCACTGGGTTTCCTGTTCGTCAGCATGGTGGCCCTGCCGCTGCTGAGCGTTGCGCTCGGGCGCGTGATCGTTGACGACGGTATCGACCGCTTCCGCAACGATCCGGCTGCCTGGGCCGTGGCCCGGAACGCCCATGCGCTGGCCGATGCACACCGGGACAATCTGATCCAGCGGCTGGTTGCGCCGGCCGGGCGGGTCATCGCTGTCACGCACAAGCCGGGCCACTGCGCGCAGGCGCCCGGCAGCAACCCCCGGCCGCTAGCCGATCGCCGCGCCGCCCGTCCCGCACTCACACCCGACCCGGCCCAACCGGCTGCAGCCGTACTGCGCGAATACACGGCGCAGGTGCGCTTCCATACCTTCTTCGGTTATCCCGTCGAGGACGTGCATGTCGAGTGCGGGGGCGAGCGCGTCAGCAACGCGCCCTGAGGCCCGGCCGGGCGATTCGCTTCGGCCTGCCTGTAAGCCCTGCGCCTGCCGGTGTATCCTTGCCGGCCATTTTCAAAGACTTGCAAGCAGCGTGTCCGTGAACGAAGCAGCCCGTAGCGATATCCCCTACAACCCCCAGGAAGTGGAAGCCGAGGCCCAGCGCTGGTGGGCGGAGCAGGGCACTTTCCGCGCGCAGGAAGACCCGGCCCGCGAGAAATTCTACTGCCTGTCGATGTTCCCCTATCCGAGCGGCCGGCTGCACATGGGCCATGTGCGCAATTACACGATCGGGGATGTGATCGCGCGGCACCAGCGCATGCTGGGCAAGAACGTGCTGCAGCCGATGGGCTGGGATGCCTTCGGCCTGCCGGCCGAGAACGCGGCGATGGCGAAGGGCGTGGCACCCGCAGCCTGGACCTGGGACAACATCGCCTACATGCGCAAGCAGTTGCGCTCGCTGGGCCTTGGCATTGACTGGGACCGCGAACTGGCCACCTGCCAGCCGGAGTATTACCGCTGGAACCAGTGGCTGTTCCTGAAGCTGCTCGAAAAAGGTCTGGTCTACCAGAAGACCGGCAGCGTGAACTGGGACCCGCTCGACCAGACCGTGCTGGCCAACGAACAGGTGATCGACGGTCGTGGCTGGCGCACCGGCGCGGTGGTCGAGAAGCGCGAAATCCCGATGTACTACATGCGCATCACGGCCTATGCCGACGAGTTGCTGGAAGCGCTGGATACGCTCGGCGACTGGCCGGAGCGGGTGCGGCTGATGCAGGCCAACTGGATCGGTCGCAGCGAAGGCGTGGAGATCGCCTTTCCCTATGCCGATTCGGCGCGTGCGGCAGCGGGGACCGACGGTGTGCTGAAGGTCTTCACGACCCGCGCCGACACCCTGCTGGGCGCAACCTACTGTGCCGTTGCGGCCGAGCATCCGCTCGCCACGGCTGCAGCGCGCAACAACCCGCAGCTCGCGGCCTTCATCGAGGAGTGCAAGAGCGGCAGCGTGATGGAGGCCGATGTCGCCACGGCCGAGAAGCGCGGCATGGCCACCGGCCTGCATGTGATCCATCCGCTGTCGGGCACGCAGCTTGAAGTCTGGGTGGCCAACTATGTGCTGATGGCCTACGGCGAGGGTGCGGTGATGGCCGTGCCGGCGCACGACGAGCGCGACTTCGAGTTCGCGACGAAGTATGCGTTGCCGATCCGCTGCGTGATCGCCTCGACCAGTGGTGCCTACACCGATACCACGGCGCCGTGGCAGCCGGCCTACGCCGAGTACGGCATCACGGTGAACTCCGGTGCCTTCGATAACCTGGATTTCCGGCAGGCCGTGGATGCGATCGCGGCGGCACTGGAAAAGCAGGGGCTCGGCAAAAAGCGCGTGCAGTTCCGGCTGCGCGACTGGGGCATCTCCCGCCAGCGCTACTGGGGCACGCCGATCCCGATCATCCATTGCGGGGCCTGCGGCGATGTGCCGGTGCCGGACGAGCAGCTGCCGGTGGTGCTGCCCGAAGACTGCGTGCCGGACGGCAGCGGCAATCCGCTCAACAAGCGCGCGGATTTCGTCAACTGTGCCTGCCCGAAGTGCGGCCAGCCGGCGCGGCGCGAGACCGACACCATGGACACCTTCGTGGACTCGTCCTGGTATTTCCTGCGTTTTGCCTGTGCCGACAGCAGCACGGCGATGGTCGACGAGCGGGTGCGTTACTGGCTGCCGGTGGACCAGTACATCGGCGGCATCGAGCACGCGATCCTGCACCTGCTGTATTCGCGTTTCTGGACGCGCGCCATGCGCGATCTGGGCCTGCTGGATCTCGATGAGCCGTTTTCGCGCCTGCTCACGCAAGGCATGGTGCTGAACAGCATCTATTTCCGCAAAAGCGGGGCTGGCCGGATCACCTACTACAACCCGACCGAGGTCGAAGCGCGCAGCGATGCGGCTGGCCAGCCGGTGCATGTGCTGATCGCCGACGGTGAACCCGTGCAGACCAGCGGCATCGGCACCATGTCGAAGTCGCGCAACAACGGCGTGGATCCGCAGGCGCTGGTCGACACGCTGGGCGCGGACACCGCGCGGCTCTTTACCATGTTCACTGCGCCACCCGAGCAGTCGCTGGAGTGGTCAGACGAGGGCGTGCAGGGCGCCTCGCGCTTCCTCAAGCGGGTCTGGAAGGCGGTGTACAGCCACGCCGCCGGCGGCCCGGCGGGCAAGGTGGATGCGGCCACGCTCGACGACACGCAGCGCGCGCTGCGCCGCCAGGTCCACCAGACGCTGGCCAAGGTCAGCGACGATATCGGCCGCCGGCGCACCTTCAATACCGCGATCGCTGCCGTGATGGAGCTGCTGAACAGCGTGGTGCGCGCCGAAACCGCCACGCCTGCCGATCGCGCCGTGATCCAGGAGGCGCTGGAACTCGTGCTGCTCATGCTGTCGCCGATCGTGCCGCACATCTGCCACCGCCTCTGGCAGGTGCTTGGCCACGCCGGCGCGATCATCGATGAGCGCTGGCCGCAGCCGGACCAGGCCGCGTTGCTCGCCAGCAGCGTGGACATCGTCGTGCAGGTCAATGGCAAGCTGCGCGGACGGGTTACAGTAGCCACCGACGCCAGTGAGGCAGAAGTGCGGGATGCCGCGCTCGCCGAGGAAAACGTGCAACGTTTCGTGGCCGGCAAGCCGGTGCGCAAGGTGATCGTGGTGGCCGGGAAGCTCGTGAATGTGGTGGTCTGAGAATCGACGCAGAGTCTGGCTGCAGCGCGCGCTGCTCGGTGGTTGCCTGCTGTGGCTCTCGGCCTGCGGTTTCCAGTTCCGCACCGCGCCGGATTTCCCGGCCGACATGGGCATCACCTATATCCAGACCGACGACCGCTACAGCCTGTTCTACCGCGAGCTGGTCAGTGCGCTGCGCCGGAACCGCATCGCGCTCAGCGAGGATGCGACAACGGCGCATACGGTCATCCGCATCCTCGCCGACCAGACCGGTCGGCGCACGCTGACGGTGACGGCCCGCAACGTGCCGGCCGAGTACGAGGTGTCCTACCGGTTGACCTTTGCCGTGGATGTGGACGGCAGCGAGGCAGTGCCCTTCGAGGAGCTCGTGCTGACGCGCGACTATCCCTTCGACGAGACCCAGGTGCTCGGCAAGGCCAACGAGGAGCAGCTGATCATGCAGGCGATTGCCCGTGACCTGGTCGGACTCCTGAGCCGCCGCCTCACCGCCATCGACTGAGCTGGCCGGCAGCTTCCGCGCATGGCCCGCGCCAGATTTCGCCAACGGATCCTGCGTTTCCTGCTGCTGGCGGTGGCGGGCTGCGTGTTGCTGACCCTGCTGCTGGTACTGCCCCTGCGCTGGCTGCCGCCGCTGACCAGCAGTTTCATGCTGCAGAACTGGGCGGGACAGGCCAGCCTGTCGGCACGCATACGTTATGACTGGGAGCCGCGCGCGCAGATCAGCCGGCGCGCGGCACTGGCGGTGATGGCCGCCGAGGACCAGAAGTTCCTCGACCATGCCGGCTTTGATTTCGAGTCCATCCGCAAGGCCTGGGAGCGCAATGCCCGCAGCAAGCAGGTCCGCGGTGCCTCGACGATCAGCCAGCAGGTGGCGAAGAACCTGTGGCTGTGGCCGGGCCGCAGCTGGCTGCGCAAGGGGCTCGAAGCCTGGTTCACGCTCTGGCTGGAGATCTGCTGGCCGAAGGAGCGCATCCTCGAGATCTACCTCAACACCGCGCAGTTCGGCCCGCATGTGTTCGGCGTCGAAGCCGCATCCCGGCTGTATTTCAACAAGCCGGCGGCCCGCCTGAACGAGCTGGAGGCGGCCTTGCTGGCGGCCGTGCTGCCGAACCCGCAGCGTTTCAGCGTGCGCAATCCCTCGCGCCACGTGCGAGCCCGCCAGGAATGGATCCGCGTACAGGCCCGCCGCCTCGGCGACGAGTTGCCGGCTGCGCGCTGGCACTGAGGCCTTGCCGGTTGCGCCGGCTGCGGTTCAGAGCTTGGTGGGGTTGGGCTGGCCGGGGTAGACGAGCTCGGGGTCGAAGACCTTCTCGGTCATGGTGAATTCCAGCGGCAGGGGGCTGCCGTTGCTTGCACCCTGGCCGACCGCCGGGATGCGTCGGTAGAAACAGCTGCGATAGCCGACATGGCAGCTGGCGCCGCCGGTGACATCGACGCGCAGCCAGATGCAGTCCTGGTCGTCGTCCACCAGCAGTTCGCGCACCTTCTGCACCAGTCCGCTGGTCGCACCCTTGTGCCACAGCACCTGGCGGCTGCGGCTCCAGTAGTGAGCCTCGCCGGTGCTGATGGTGCGACTCAGCGCCTCGGCATTCATGTAGCCGACCATCAGCAGTTCACCGCTGCTGTAATCGGTGGTGACGGCCGTGATCAGGCCCTGCGGGTCGAATTTCGGGGCCAGCTCGTGGCCTTCCTCGACCTGTTCGATGCTCTTGCGCGGGGCGAATGGTGCTGCCGGGTTCATCGCATGTTCCTTGGGGCAAACGGTCCTGCGGGCAGGACTGGCTTGGTATTATAGCCAGCCTTCCGCACGGTCCTGCCCATGACCCTCAGCCTGTACAACACGCGAACGCGCCAGAAAGAGCCTTTTGTCCCGCTGCAGCCGGGGCGGGTGACGATGTACGTCTGCGGGCCGACCGTATACAGCCATCCGCACATCGGCAATGCCCGGCCGGCGGTGGTCTTCGACGTGCTGGCGCGCCTGCTGCGGACGCGTTACCAGCTGTGCTACGCGCGCAACATCACCGACATCGACGACAAGATCAACCGGGCGGCAGCGGCCGAGGGCGTGCCGATCGGCGAGATCGCCGCCCGCTATGCCAGGGCCTATCACGCCGACATGCGCGCGCTGGGGGTGCTGGCGCCGGATATCGAGCCGCGGGCGACGGAGCACCTGGCCGGCATCATCCGCATGATCAGCAGGCTGATCGACAGCGGCCATGCCTATGCTGCGGAAGGCCATGTGCTGTTCCGGGTCGGCTCGTTCCCTGACTACGGCGCACTGTCGCGGCGCGACCAGCGCGAGCTGCTGGCCGGTGCACGGGTCGAAGTGGCGCCCTACAAGGAAGGCGCCGGCGATTTCGTGCTGTGGAAACCCTCCACCCCGGATCTGCCGGGCTGGGACAGCCCCTGGGGACGCGGCCGGCCCGGCTGGCATATCGAGTGTTCGGCGATGGTTGCCGAACACCTCGGTCCCACCATCGACATCCACGGCGGTGGCAACGACCTGATCTTCCCGCATCACGAGAACGAGATCGCGCAGAGCAGTTGCGCCAACGGTGGTGCGCTGTTCGCCCGCTACTGGCTGCACAACGGCTTCGTGAATGTCGACCACACCAAGATGTCCAAGTCGCTGGGCAATGTGCTGCTGGTGCGTGAGCTGCTCGAGCAGGCGCCGGGCGAGGCGATCCGGCTGGCGCTGCTCGCCGCGCACTACCGGCAGCCGCTGGACTGGACCAGCGAGGTGCTGCCCGAGGCGCGGCGCAAGCTCGACCGTCTCTACGGTGCGCTGCGCGATGTGGAAGGCTGGCAGGGACTGGCAGCCGTGCCCGATCCGGCCTTCATCGCCGCGCTCGACGACGACCTGAACACGCCACAGGCGCTCGCCGTGCTCTTCAACCTCGCCCGCGATGCCAACCGCAGCACCGATCCGGCCGAGCGTGCTGCACTTGCCGCGCGCCTGCAGGCGAGCGCCGCGTTGCTCGGCCTGCTCGGCGCCGATCCCGAGGCCTGGTTCAAGACCGAGGTCAGCGATGGTCTCTCCGCCGAACAGGTCGAGAGCATGCTCGCGGCCCGGCGGGCCGCCCGTGCGAATCGCGACTTCAGGCTGGCGGACCAGATCCGCGACCAGCTCGTCGAGGCCGGCATCCTGATCGAGGACAGTGCCGAGGGCACGCGCTGGCGGCGGACGACCGGATGAGTACCCCGGCAGAGCAGTCGATCGCGGAAGCCCAGCAGGAGCTGATCGGCGACTTCGCGCTGTTCGACAACTGGGTGGACCGCTACCAGTACATCATCGACATGGGCCGGAAGCTGCCGCCCTTTCCGGAAGCCGAGAAGACCGAGGCGCGCAAGATCAAGGGCTGCCAGTCGCAGGTCTGGCTGCTGACGCAGGCCGAGGGCGAGCGACTGGCTTTCCAGGCGGTCAGCGATTCGGCGATCGTCTCGGGACTGATCGCGATCCTGATGCGCATCTACAACGGCCGGCGGGCACAGGAAATCCTCGACACGCCGCCGGACTTCATCGCGGCGATCGGTCTGGACCAGCACCTGAGCCCGACGCGCAGCAATGGCCTGCATTCGATGATCAGCGCCATCCGCCGCGCTGCAGCCGAATGTGTGGTGAGCTGAAAAAGCCGGCCGGCCTGCCGACGCGGGCTGCGCTCGCGCTGATCCGTGGCTACCAGCTGCTCCTGTCGCCGTGGCTGGGCCCGCGCTGTCGCTACTATCCCAGCTGCTCCTGCTATGCCGCAGAGGCCATCGGCCGTTTCGGACTGCTGCGCGGTGGCTGGCTCGGGCTGCGTCGCATCGGTCGCTGTCACCCCTGGGCTGAAGGCGGGCCGGATCCGGTCCCGGAGCGTTACGTTGCCTGGGGACGTGGGCAGGAGCCGCGTACCCCTGTGCTATAGTTTCCGCGCATCGAATGGACAAAAAACTCCTAGACATCGTCTGCTGCCCGCTCACCCGGTTGCCCCTGCAGTTGCTGGACGGAACCCGTCTGGCGCGCCTCAATTCGGCGATTGAAAACGGCAGTATCCAGGCCCGCTCGGCGGCTCCGGTTGCGGAAAAACTGAGCGAAGCGCTGGTCACCCGCGACGGCCGGCTGGTGTATCCCGTCCGCGCAGGCATCCCGATCCTGCTCGAAGAGGAGTCGATCGACTGGACGCAGCTCGGCGAATGACGGTAGTGCATGCAACTGCGCGCTGAGCAGTTGGGCGCACATCTTTCTGCCCCGCCGGGTGGAAGCCTGCCAGGCTGTTACCTGTTTTCCGGTGATGAGCCGCTGCTGGTCAACGAGGCGCACGATGCGCTGCGTGCGGCCGCGCGCAAACAGGGTTGCGATGAACGTGAATCCCTCATTGTCGAGCGCAGTTTCGACTGGTCCGCCCTGACCGCATCTCTCGGCATGCCGTCGCTGTTTTCAGCCGGCAAGTTCGTCGTCCTGCGCCTGCCGACCGGAGCGCCCGGCGAGGAAGGCGCGCGCACGCTGCGTGCACTGGCCGCCCGTCCGGCGGATGGCAACGTCCTGCTGGTGCTCACGCCGACGCTCAACCGCAAGACTGCCGAATCGGCCTGGGTCGGTGCCCTGCAGAAGGGCGGGGTGTGGGTGGAATTCCGCTCGCCGTCCCTGGCTGAATTGCCGCGCTGGATTGCCCGGCGCCTGAAGAGCGCCGGCCTTGCCTGCGAGGACGAGGCGGCGGAACTGCTGGCAGCGCGTGTGGAAGGCAACCTGCTGGCGGCCCAGCAGGAGATCGACAAGCTTGCCCTCGTGTATCGGGCCGGCACGCAATTGAGTGTGGCGCAGGTGCAGGCGGCGGTTGCCGACGGTGCGCGCTTCGATGTCTTCCAGCTGGGCGATACCGCGCTGGCCGGTGACGTGCCGCGGGCCATCCGCATGCTCAACGCCCTGCGCGAGGAAGGTGTGGCCGCACCGCTGGTGCTCTGGGCGCTGGTCCGTGAAGTGCTGGTACTGGTAGAAGCGGGTATGCGTGCTGGTCGTGACCTGCCGCTCGAGCAGGCCATACAGGCAACCGGCGCCTGGAAGTCGCGCGTCAGCCTGTATGCGCGGGCGCTGCGTGGCCGGAAGCCTTCGTCGTTGCGCCGCCTGTTGCGCATGGCCAGTGAGGCCGACCAGATCGTCAAGGGCGCCCGCAGGGGCGAAGCCTGGAATGCGCTGCTCGAACTGACCCTGGCGCTGGGCGGCGAGCCGCTGCCGGCGGCTGAACTCGGCTGATGGTCGCCCGTCCCGCGCCCGTCGGACTGTTCGGTGGTTCTTTCGATCCGGTACATGTCGGTCACCTGCGCACGGCCTGGGAACTGCTCACCGGCCTCGGGCTTGCCGAAGTGCGCTTCATCCCCAGCCGCCTGCCGCCGCATCGGGCGGCGGCCATCGCGCCAGCTGCAATGCGCCTGCGCATGCTCGAGGCGGCGGTTGCCGGGCAGCCGGGCTTCGTGGTCGATGACTGCGAACTGCGCCGCGAGGGGCCTTCCTACACGGTCGATACGCTCACCGGACTGCGGGCCGGCCAGCCGCAGCGACCGCTGGTCCTGATCCTCGGCATGGATGCGTTCCTCGGCCTGCCCGGCTGGCATCGCTGGCGGGAAATTCCGGCGCTGGCGCACATCGTGGTCGTACAGCGCCCGGGCTGGACACAGCGATTCGAGGGCGAACTCGGGCAGCTTTTTGCCGACCATGAGCTGCATGAGCCGGCGGCCCTCGCGGCGGCACCGGCTGGCGGCATCCTGTTGCGCCAGGTGACCCAGCTCGAGATCGCTTCCTCGTCGATCCGCAGCCTGGTCGCTGCCGGCGGCGACCCGCGTTACCTGGTTCCGGACGGGGTCCGGGAACTCATGCAAAGCAATCGTATCTATCAGCGCCCAAAGGAGGTGCAATCCCGTGCATAGCAAGAAGCTGTTGAGCCTGGTGACCGCAGCCCTGGAAGAACTGAAGGCCCGCGATGTCCGGGTGCTGGACGTGCGCGGGCAGACCGCCGTCACCGACTACATGGTCGTGGCCAGCGGCACCTCGGACCGGCACGTCCGGTCGATCGCCGACTGGCTGGTCCAGCAGGCTGAAGCCGCCGGCGTCCCGGCCCTGGGGGTCGAGGGCACCGCCAGCGGCGAGTGGGTGCTGGTGGACCTGGCCGACGTGGTGGTCCACGTCATGCAGCCCCGCGCCCGTGATTTCTACAAGCTGGAAAGCCTCTGGGACATGGAGAGCGTCGCCACCGCCTGAGGCCGCTCCGGCTGGCGCCTGACCAGCCCGGGCGTGCGGCCGTGTATCATCCTCACCCCTGCCGGAAGCGGGGATACCGGGTCCGCGCAGCATGAAAATCAGACTCCTGGCAATTGGCAGCCGCCCCGACGACTGGGTACGCAGCGGTGTCGACACCTACCTGGAGCGCCTGCCGGCCCACCTGAAGCCTGAACTGGTCGAGATCCCGCTGTCGCTGCGTTCCTCGGGTGGTGACCCCGCGGTCGCCAGGGCCAAGGAAGGGCAGCGCATCCTGGAGCGGCTGAAACCGGACGAGTTCGTGATCACGCTGGATGAGCGCGGCAAACCGTGGTCCTCGGTCGAGCTGTCGCGGCAGCTGGCGCGCTGGCAGGCGGAGGAAAATGCCGTCGCGCTGGTCATCGGCGGCCCCGAGGGGCTGGCCGATGGCGTGCGCAAGCGCGCCAACCAGAGCTGGTCGCTGTCGGCGCTGACGTTCCCGCATGGCATGGTGCGGGTGATCGTGATCGAACAACTGTACCGGGCGTGGACCATCCTGCAGGGCCACCCCTATCACAAGGTCTGAGCGAGGTTTGAATGTCGTGACGGCCAGGGCTTTTGTCTACCTCGCATCGGGTTCACCGCGCAGGCGTGAATTGCTGGCCCAGCTCGGCATCGCCTGCGAGGTGCTGCGCGTTGCCGTCGATGAGACGCCGCGCCCCGGCGAAAGCGCAGCCGACCTCGTGTGCCGGCTGGCAGCGGCCAAGGCGCGGGCCGGACTGGAATTGCCGCGTGCGCGGACTGCGCCGGTGGTAGCCGCCGACACGGCGGTGGCGCTCGGTGCCGAGCTGTTCGCCAAGCCGGCTGACCAGGCCGACGCGGTGCGCATGCTCTGCCGTCTCGGCGGCCGCACGCATGAGGTCTGGACGGCGGTTGCCATCGCCGATGCCGGGCGCGAGCGCGTCGAGCTCAGCCGCAGCGAGGTGAGCTTCCGGGCCATCGATGCGCGTGAAGCAGCGGCGTACTGGCGGACCGGCGAACCGGCTGACAAGGCCGGCGGCTATGCGATCCAGGGCCTCGGTGCACTGTTCATCTCTGCGCTCAAGGGCAGTTACTCGGGCGTGATGGGCCTGCCGCTGTTTGAAACCGCGCGCGTGCTGGAATCCTTCAGCGGTCCGCTGCTCGAGGTGGATGCCGCCGATGAGTGAGGAAATCCTCATCAACGTGACCGGGCATGAAGTGCGTGCCGCCGTGGTGGAAAACGGTGCGTTGCAGGAGATCTTCATCGAGCGCAATTCCCGCCGCGGGCTTACCGGCAACATCTACAAGGGTCGGGTGATGCGTGTGCTGCCTGGCATGCAGGCAGCTTTCATCGACATCGGCCTCGCGCGTACCGGCTTCCTGCACGCCTCGGACATCCAGCTGCCGGCCGGTGCCGCGCTGCCGGCCGGTGCCGAGCCGAACATCCGCCAGCTGCTGCGCGAGGGCGATACGGTGCTGGTGCAGGTGGCCAAGGACCAGCTCGGCAGCAAGGGTGCACGGCTGACGACTTTCATCACCCTGCCGTCGCGCTACCTGGTGCTGCTGCCGAACGAGACCAGCCTCGGTGTGTCCGGGCGCATCGAGGAGGAAAGCGAACGGCAGCGGCTGAAGGCGGCCATGACGGAGATCCTGGCCGGGTCAGCCCCGGACTGCGGCTGTATCGTACGCACGGCGGCCGAGGGCATGTGCAGCGAGTCGCTGCGCGCCGACCTGCTGTTCCTGCGTCGCCTGTGGGAACTGGTCAGCACGCGGGCCCGGGAAGCCAGCGTGCCGGCGCTGGTGCATGAAGACCTGCCGCTGGCGATGCGCGTCCTGCGTGATCGCGCCGGACCGCAGACCGAGCACGTGCGTGTCGACGAGCAGAGAACCTATGCGCAGCTGGTCGAGTTTGCCGGCAATTTCATGCCGGAGCTGGCGTCGCGCATCGAGTTCTACTCCGGTGCGCGCCCGGTCTTCGACCTCTATGGCGTGGAGGACGATATCCGCAAGGCGCTGGAGCGGAAGGTGGAGCTCAAGTCGGGTGGTTACCTGATCATCGACCAGACCGAGGCGCTGACCACCGTCGACGTCAACACGGGGGGCTACGTCGGCCACCGCAACCTGGAAGAGACCATCTTCCGTACCAATCTCGAGGCCTCGGTCACGGTGGCGCGCCAGCTGCGGCTGCGCAACCTCGGCGGAATCATCATCATCGATTTCATCGACATGCTCGAGGCCACGCACCGGCGCCAGGTGATGGACGCGCTGTCGGCGGCGCTTGCCGGTGACCATGGCCGGGCCCTGATCGCCAGTGAATCGCCGCTTGGCCTGGTTGCCATGACGCGCAAGCGCACGCGGGACAGCCTGGAGCGGCTGCTGTGCAAGCCCTGCCCGACCTGTAATGGCCGCGGTCAGGTCAAGACGGCCGAGACGGTCTGCCACGAGATATTCCGCGAGATACTTCGCCAGCACGGCCAGTTCAATTTCAAGGAATACGTCGTGCTGGCACAGCCGGATGTCATCGAGCTGTTGCTCGATGAGGAAGCCTCGAGCATCGCCGAGCTCGAGGAGCGCACCGGCAAGACGATCCGTCTGCAGACGGAGGGGCTGTATGCGCCCGACCAGTTTGACGTGGTGCTCGTCTAGACTGGTGGTGCCGTGAAGAACCGCAGCATCATCAGCCGTTGGCTGGGCTGGCTGGCGAGCATCGGCGCAGCCGCCCTCATCGTGCTGGCCATACTGGTCGGCATCACGCGCCTGTTGTTGCCGATGGCGCCCGAATACCAGGACGACATCCGCCGTTTTGCCAACGAGGCCACCGGTTTTGATGTGCAGTTCGGGCGACTGAGCGCGAGCTGGCCCCTGCACGGCCCCGAGATCCGCTTTCTGGATGTGCACATCCGCACCCGCGACGGCCGCCAGCCGGTGCTGGATGCCGCGGAACTCAGCGTCGGCATCAATATCCTGCAATTGATCACCGAACGCCGGCTGTTGCCGGGGCGGGTCGCCGTGCGCCGTGCCGATGTGCGCATCGAAAGGCAGGCTGACGGCAAGGTGCTGGTCAACGCCGTACCGCTCGAAGAACTGCTGCGACGGCCCCGCAGCCCGCAGCTGCCGCGCCTCGATCTTGAACTGCGGGACATCGGCGTGCTGCTGCACGGGACAGGCCGCATGGTCCCGGATGTGAGCCTGGTGGCGCAGCAACTGAATCTCAGGCTGACACCCGACAGCATTGGCTTCGACGGGGAGGTCGAGGGCCGCGACGAGCTCGGCCGCAGTTTTGATTTTGCGGGCACTTTGCCGGCCGTAGTGCTGCCTGGCGCCGTCAGGGCAGAGGGAGCGCCGGCACCCGACTGGTCTGTCAGCCTGGTGGCTGGCGATATCGAAATGGGCCGCCTGTTGCTTTTGCTCGCCAATCAATGGACGCCGCTGGCCTCGGGCCGGGGGCAGCTGGAAATCGAGCTGGTGATGAGCGGCCTCGTGCCGCGTGAAATGAATCTCGATCTCGAGCTGGGCGAAACGCGTATCGAGAGTGCGCCGGAGGTGCTGGACACCAGCTATCGCCAGCTCGCGCTGGGTGCGCGCTGGAAGCGTTCGGCAGGCGGCTGGCAGGCGAGTATCGACCGGCTGACCACACAGCGGGGCAGCAAGGCGCGCAAGGCGGGCAGCGCGCAGCTCAGCCAGGTCCTGCAGAACGACGGTACGGTCCGGTACGAGGCCCGTGCCGAGGCCCTGCGGCTGGCTGATATCTGGCCACTGGTCCGCTCGCTCGCATCCACCGGACTGCGCAAGGGTCCGCTGCCGGAAAAACTGCTGGGCGAGTTGCAGGAGTTCAGTCTTGCGGCAGAGCTGACGCCCGGCAAGCCGGCCAGCTGGCAGGTCGAGGCCGCGCTGAAGGATCTCGGTCTGGTGATGCCGTCGCCCGGCTGGGCGCTGGCCGGCGTCAGCGGCAAGTTGCGCGCCAGCGAGAAGGGCGGGACGATCGACGTCGATGCGGGCGATGGGCTGTTGCGCCTGCCCTGGCTGTTCCGCACCGACCTGCGCACCACACGCACGCAAGGCATCTTTGGCTGGCGGCCCACTGCGGCGGGCCTGCAGCTGTATGCGGATGACCTGCGCATCAGCAATGCCGAGATCGAGACCCGCACACGCCTGGCGGTGACCCTGCCGCCTTCCGGTTCGCCCTTCGTCGACGTGAAGGCACGCGTTGTCGCCTCGTCGGCGCCGGCGGTCGTCAAACACCTGCCGCTGGTGCTGTTTGGCAAGCCGCTGGTGAAGTGGCTTGACGAGGCGATCATCACCGGCCGGGTGCCGAAGGGCGAACTGGTCTGGCGTGGTCCCTTGCGTGCATTTCCCTACGATGAGGGCGACGGCGAGTTCCGGGTTGAATTCTCGGTCGCAGATGGCGTGCTCGATTACGCACCGGGCTGGCCGCGGCTCGAGAATGTCAGCACGACCGTGGTGATCGACCACAACAGCCTCAGTACGATGGAAAACAGCGGCACCATAGCCGGTGTGCCGTTCCGCGATGCGCAGGTGCGGGTCGCTGACCTGATGCACAAGCCCGAGCTGCAGCTGGTTGCGGCCGATGAGATGCAGGTCGGGCAGGTGCTGGCTTTCCTGCGCGCCAGCCCGATCGCGCGGGCACTTGGCCCGACCCTGAACACCGTGACCGGCCGCGGCAACGTGACGACAGATGTGCAACTCAGTATGCCGATCGCCCGTCCGCAGGATTTCCGGCTGACCGGCAATTTCGAGACCAGCGGCGCGAGCCTCGGCCTGAAGGGCGTGGCCTATCGCCTCACCGACCTGAAGGGGCTGGTCCGGCTCGACAATACCCGGCTGTCGGCGGAGAAACTCGGCGGACGGTTCCTCGACGAGCCGGTCGCCATCACGCTGCGGCCGGCCGGCAAGACGGAACCGGAGCTCAGCCATATCGCAACCTTGCGTGGTACCACGCCGGCCGGCAAGCTCGCGGCCGCCTTCTCGCTCCCCTATGCCGCGCGGCTCGATGGCGTGGTGGGCTGGACGGCGACTGCGCGGGTGCCGGTGAACAAGGACAAGCAGCCGTTTCGCATCGATGTCGAGTCCGACCTGGTCGGGCTGGTCAGCACGCTTGGCGCGCCGCTGAAAAAGGCCGCGGGCAGCAGCGAAGCGCTGCAGCTGTCGGTAGTGTTCCCCGAGCGTGAGCTGATGGAAATATCCGGCCGCATCAAGCGTGACGTCAGCTGGGCGCTGCGCTTTGCTTCGCCGGCCGGTGCGCCGTGGCTGCTCGAGCGGGGGACCTTGCGCGGTGGCAGCCCGCAGGCAAGCCTGCCGGGTGCGCCGGGAATAGAGATCACCGGCAGCTTCCGCAGCCTGCGTTTCGAGGACTGGTTCCCGGCCTCCGGCAGCGGTACCGAAGCCGCCACGGCAGCCCCGGGTGCAAACGTCGGGATTCGGCAGATCCTCCTCGAGGTCGAGCGTTTCTCGATCTTCGGCCAGTTGTTTCGCGATGCTTCCATCAAGGCCGCGCATGCCGGCAAGCTCTGGGCAATCGGGGTGCGTGCCCTCAATGCCGAGGGCTCGGTGTCGGTACCTGATGTGCTGTCTGCCGATGCGCCACTGCGGCTCGACATGCAGCGCCTCTGGTTGCAGGAGACGGATCCGGCCAGCGGCAAGGGACGGGCGGACCCGCGCGAGATGCCGCCCGTGCGCGCCGAAATCGCCGATTTCCGTCTTGGCGACATGAAGCTCGGTCGCCTCAAGGCCGATTTTGCCCAGCGTGGCGATGGCGTGGTGGCCGAACCCCTGAGCATGCAGGCGGAAAGCTTCAGCGTCAGTGGCAACGGCACCTGGGTGGTCGTCGATGGCAATGTCGAGCAGCAACGCAGCGAACTCCGGCTGCAGCTCGATTCCGGTGATATCGGCTCGACCCTGGCTGGCCTGGGCTACGATCCGGTCATCCAGGGCGAGAAGGTCGGCGTTGCCCTCGATCTGTTCTGGCCGGGCGGTCCCAGCGGCGACTTTCTCACCATTGCCGGAGGACGGGTCGTGATCAGCATGGAAAACGGGCAGGTCCTGCCGGTCGATCCGGGCGGCGGTGGCCGCCTGCTCGGTTTGCTGAGCGTGGCGACGCTGCCGCGGCGCCTCGGCCTCGACTTCTCGGATGTCACCGACAAGGGACTGGCCTTCGACAAGGTCAACGGCGAGTTCCGCTTTGACAACGGTACGGCCTTCACCTGCAACCTGACCCTGGATGGCCCGGCGACAGAACTCGGCATCGTCGGTGCAGTCAGCTTCCCCGATCGCAGCTACAACCAGGTTGCTGTCGTGCGTCCGCACGTCACCGACGTGCTGGCGCTGGGTGCCGTCGCCGGTGGCCCGGTGATTGGCGGTGCCGTGGTGCTGGTCTCGCAGATTTTCCGCAAGTCACTCAGCTCCTTCGGCGAGTCCTACTACCGGATTTCCGGCAACTGGGACAAACCCGATGTGCTGAAGGTCCAGCGCAACCAGGTCGACCTTAGCCCCTTCAGTGACTGCGAACGCTATTACGCGGAAATGTTCCGTCAGATGCCGCCGGAGGGTGAGCTGGGGAGGTAGTCCGCGTCCTGCTCCAGCAGCGGTGGCAGCGGACAGTGCAGTACGGCGCAGATGGCGCGCAGCAGTTCGGCTTCCGTGCGCATGAGCTGCCCGTCATGCGCGACCGTCATCCCCAGGGCTTCGACAAGGCGTGCTTTCTCCTCCGGTGCCAGCCCGTCGAGACAGTGCAGGGCGCGGTCCAGCGCGCCGCTCCAGCCCGGCACCGGACTGTATGCCGGCGCCTGTGCCAGTCCCAGCCGTGTCATGCCGGCGTTACAGGCCTGCTCCGCCACCCCCGCTTTCTCATGACCCTGTGCAGCGAGGGTGGAGAACACGATCTGCAGTTCCGCCACGGTGCTGGCAAGCGTGACCGGCCGGGCTCGCCGGGTGGGGGCGAGCGACTCGCTGATGTAGCTGCGGGCGAGGGTGCACAGCGCGTACTCGAACACGCTGGTCACGCCGTCGGTGCGGCACAGCGCGTCGAGGCACTCGAGGATCTCGTGCCGGGCGGCGGCCGGCAGCTGGCGGAGTACCGGCACGATCTCGCCGAGCAGGGCCAGGTGCAGGCCGGGCGCCATGCGCAGGACCCGCTCGCCCTGTTCGCTGACATGCGCCTCGAGCCTCGCACCGAAGCTCGCGCGTATTTTCTGCAGCTGCCGGCTGCGGATGGCCGGTGCCGCATCCAGGACCAGGGCAAAGAGCAGTGCGGTGGCGCGGCCGGGATGATCGCCGTCATCGCCGGCATATTTGTCGCTCAGCGATTCACGCAATGCGCGGGCTGCCGTCACCTCGCGGGCGCCGGGATTGCCGACCAGTCCGGGAAGTGCCGGCGGATTCAGCCGCATGGACCGGTGGGCCGGAACCGCGTGCGTATAAAAGGACCGCGGCAGGCGATCCGTGCTGACCACTTCCACGACGCCGAGTGGCTGCGGCTTCACCTCCAGCCGCAGCCCGTCGAACTGCGCCGGATCGAAGCCCGGATCCAGTGCGCGGATCCGCGTCAGCAGCGGCGGATGGGTGGCAAACCAGCGGGTCATGCCCGGTGCAAACAGCATGTGCGCCACTTCCTCGGCCTCGGGATGACGGAGCCGCGAACCGCGCAGGTTGCCGATCTTCAGCAGCGCATCGCGCAGGCCGGTGGTCTCGCGCGTGAACTGCACTGCCGAGGCATCGGCGAGCAGCTCGCGCTGGCGTGATACGGCTGCCTGGATCAGGCGTCCGAAGAAAACGCCCACGTAGCCGAGCGCCATCACCAGCACGCCGGCAAGGATCAGCAGGCCGCCGCCGCCGCGCCGGCTGTCGCTCCGGCGTGGCGCATACCACGACACCGTGCGCCCGGCGATGGCGATTGCCAGCAGCCCGAACAGCAGGCCCATGATGCGTATGTTGAGCCGCATGTCGCCGTTGAGGATGTGGCTGAACTCGTGCCCGATCACGCCCTGCAGTTCGGCGCGATTCAGGTTCTGCAGCGCACCGCGGGTGACGGCAATGGCGGCATTGGCGGGCGTGTGGCCCGCGGCGAAGGCGTTGATGCCGTCTTCCTGCTCCAGGATGTAGACCGCCGGCACCGGCACGCCGGAAGCGATGGCCATCTCCTCGACGATGTGCACCAGCCGCTGCTGCAGCGGGTCGGTGGTGTCGGCCTGTACCCGCGAACCGCCCAGCGATCTCGCCACCGCGCCGCCGCCGGCCGACAGCGACATGGTCTTGTAAAGATTGGCGATGCCGATGATTGCCAGCACCACCAGCGTGGTGATCGCCGCAGCCTGCGGATGACGCGCCAGCCACAGCGTGTCCGTGACCACCGGTTGCCCGGCCTCGAGCAGCGCAAACAGGCTGAGGACGACGAAGTTGACGGCCAGCACGATGGCCAGCACGGCGGTGATGAATATCGCGATGAGCCAGCGGCTGCGCTGGCGGGCCTCGGCCTGGTGGGTCCAGAAGTCCATGCGCGGATCGGCAGCCCGGCTGGCGCCGTTCAGCGGAAGCTGAGCTTTGGCGCCTCGCGCATGGCCACGTTCTCGATCTCGAGCAGCTTCATCGCCTGGAAGTCAAAGGTGGATGCCACGAGGTTGTTGGGGAAGACTTCGCGTGCGTTGTTGTAGCCCATCACCCCGTCGTTGTAGGCCTGCCGGGCGAAAGCCACCTTGTTCTCGGTGGTGGTCAGTTCCTCGGACAACTGCATCATGGTCTGGTTGGCCTTGAGGTCCGGGTAGGCCTCGGCCAGCGCAAACAGCCGGCCAAGTGCCGTGCTGAGCTGGTTTTCGGCGCCGGCCAGTGCCGCGACGGCGGCTGCATCGGTCGGGTTGGCTGCCGCCGCCTTCAGTCCGGCCGCGGCGGCGTTGCGTGCCTGGATCACCGCTTCCAGGGTGTTTTTCTCGTGTGCCAGATAGCCTTTGGCGACCTCGACAAGGTTCGGGATCAGGTCATGCCGACGCGTCAGCTGCACATCGATCTGTGCGAAGGCATTGCGTGCAGCGTTGCGGGCGGTCACCAGCCGGTTGTAGACGGCGATCAGGTACAGCGCCAGCGCGGTGAACAGGACAATAATGAACAGACCCATGGCTATTCCCCGTAAATGTCTGGTCCGGCACCGGCTATGAGAATCAGCCGCGGCCCCAGGGCGTGAGGGCCAGCACGCCAGCCATGGCCAGCGTATAGAAAATGGCCGCCTGCAGTGGCGAGTCTTTCTTGCGGGCCCGCAGGGCGCCGATGTGTATGAGTACCGCCGCGACGATCATTATCAGCGAGTGTTCGGCGACGTAGAAGCGTACGCCCGCGTCCTTCATGGCTGCGCCCATGTCCCGGAACGCGCCGGTGGTGATGGGGCTGAGCCATGCGTAAAGCAGCACGCCGACCAGCGCCTGCGTATCGAAGGCGATGGTGGCCAGGCGACCGGTCAGAAGCTGCTGCGGAGTCCAGCGGGCGCGCGAGAAAACCCCGGCCCAGGCCATCAGCACCGCGATGACGCCGATGATCACGACTGCCCAGCGCAGGTAGCTGTGCAGGTTCAGCATGAAGTTATACACGTGCTTGCTCCCCTTTTTAATTCACTTCGTGATACGTGGCATCTGCCGCATACAGCATAGTACAACGTCGATGCCGGGCGCTCGCTCGCGTACGGCGAGAGTGAGACGGTGTGCAGACTTCGGGCGGCCTCTTTGCGTATGATGCGGCCCGGGGTGGTTTACCAGGGATGGCAGGGGATGACACGAACGCTGCCCGCAGCGCGCGCGCTCACGGCGCTGCTCTCTTTGCTGCTGTTGTTCATGTTGCCTGCGGCAGTCCATGCCGCCCAGCCTTCAGCCCGATCCGGGACCATAGCCCGACCCGATGTGCGTTCGGCCACCGCCCTGGTGGTCGATGCCAATGACTCCTCGGTGATCTTCGCCCAGCGTGACGATGCCGTGCGGCCCATCGCCTCGATAACCAAGCTGATGACGGCGCTGGTGGTGCTGGATGGCGAGCAGCCCCTGGATGAAATCATCACCATCACCAATGCAGACCGGAATGGTGCGCGCGGTTCCGCTTCCCGCCTCGGCGTCGGTACCCGCCTGAGCCGTGGCGAGTTGCTGCAGCTTGCGCTGATGTCGTCCGAGAACCGTGCTGCCCAGGCACTGGGACGCAGCTATCCGGGTGGCTTGCCGGCCTTCCTGCGGGCGATGAATGACAAGGCCGCAGAGCTCGGCATGACCCGTTCCAGATTTGCCGATCCGACGGGCTTGTCGAGCGGGAACGTGGCCAGCGCCCGTGATCTCGTCAAGCTGGTGCAGGCCGCCTCGGCCCACCCGCTGATCCGCAGCTATTCGACCGGCGAGCGTCATACGGTAAAAGCCGGCAAGCAGGCGCTCGAATATCGCAACACCAATGCGCTGGTCACCAAGCCCGACTGGAGTATCGCCGTGCAGAAGACCGGCTATACGCAGGCGGCCGGCCAGTGCCTGGTGATGCACACGCGCATCGATGGCCGCTCGGTGGTGATTGTGCTGCTCAACTCCTTCGGCAAATACACCCGCATCGCCGATGCCCGCCGCATCCGCAAGTGGATGGAGTCAGCGGGCCGTACCGCGAGCTGAGTCCGACGCACCCCGCGCCACCGACACCACGACCCCCAGCACGAACAGCGCCAGCGCGGCCGCGTTGAGCGCGCCGCCGTAACTGCGCAGTTGCGCCGCCTCCAGCAGAGTTCCCGCCACACGCAGCAGCAGCGACAGGTGCAACAGCGCCAGCGGCAGGTAAAAGAGCCGGTGGTATGGCAGGCGCACGCCGAGGATGGCCGGGAAGATGATCGGTGCGTGACCGAACACCATCGCAAAGACAAAGCCGAGCAGGATCGAGTGCAGGCCCGCGCCGTATGCCGAGCTGTCTGGCACGGTACCGCCCGCCGACAGCAGGATGAGCGCGCCGATACCCAGCCAGACGTAACCCGACAGCAGGCACACGGCGATGAAGCGCGTCAGTCCCTGCTGGTGCACCGTGCGGCGCGCAATGTCCTGCCTGAGCAGCCAGCCGGCGAGCGCGAGCAACATGGCGGGGAACAGCAGGCCGGTGCCGGGCAGGCCGCTGGTGCCGCTCACGGTGCCGAGGAGCAGCAGCGCGATGATGACGGCGAAGACCCGGCTGGCCAGCGGCGAGGGCGGCAGGAAGCGCGAGAGCTCCAGGCGTTCGCCGGCGATGGTCAGGACCAGGAATGCCATCCACAGCGGTGCGACCGCCGGAATGCCGAAACCGGCCAGCCACAAGGCATTGCCGGTTGCCCAGCTCGCTGCGCCGAGGCCCAGCGTCAGGGTGTGCAGCGCGCGCTGGCGCCGGTACACCCGTATCGATCCGGCCACCATCACCAGGCTGCCGGCGGCCAGCAGCGCCGCTCCGGTCGGCGTGCCGAAGCCGGCGAGCAGTGCGAGGCCGCCGAGTCCGGCCAGCAGCGGTGCGCCGTATGCCCAGCGCGCGCCGAGCGCCACGGCCCGTTCGAGGCTGATGACCGTGCCAAAGAAGGCGCCGATCATCAGCGGCCCGTGGTCGAGCACGGATGCGGAATCGGGCAGCGGGAAATTCCAGCCGAGGCGCAGCAGCCCTGCGGCAGTTCCGCCAAACAGCGAGACCATGCCAAGGACCAGCAGCGGTACCCGCCACGGACGCGGCAGATCCCCGCTCATCGCCAGCCGAAGTGTTCCCGGGCGCGGTCGCTCATCATGCTGGCGTCCCAGGGCGGATCCCAGACCAGGTTGACGATGACCTCAGTGCTGGCGGCAACGTCGGCCATGATGACCTCGCGTGCCTGCTCGGCAATCATCGAGCTCATCGGGCAGGCGGGCGTCGTCATGGTGATGTCGACTTCGATGCGCTCTGCTGCGATGCGAATTTCATAGACCAGGCCGAGGTCGACGATGTTCATGCCGACTTCCGGGTCGATGACCTGGGTGAGCGCGCTGCGCAGGCTATCCGGATCCGGTGGCGGTGTGCTTGGGTGTTGCATGCGGTTTTCGGCGTTTGCGAGCCGTGACGATAGCATGACCGCGTCGTTTCCGGCTGCACGCGCCGGATCCCGGGATCTGGGTACAATCAGGCCCTGGCTGAATCAACCGGGAGTGGCGACAGTGGCAGAAAAAGGCATCGACAAGAAGAAGGTACTCGCAACGCTCGACCGGATCCTCGAGGCCGAGCTGGCCGGCGTGGTCCGCTATACCCACTACTCATTCATGATCTTCGGCTACAGCCGCATTCCGATCATCTCGTGGTTTGAATCGCAGGCCAACGAGTCCCTGGCACATGCGCGGCAGGCTGGCGAAATGATCACCCACCTGGGCGGCCAGCCTTCGCTGGCGATCGGCAAGCTGCTGGACGATCACCAGACCGACATGAGCGAGATCCTGCGCGGTTGCCTCGAGCATGAGCGCAGTGCACAGGCCCTGTACCGGAAGCTGCTCGCGCAGACCCAAGGCCGCTCGATCATGATCGAGGAATATGCGCGCACGCAGATCGCCACCGAAGAGCTGCATTCGGGCGAGATCGAGAAGATGCTGCGCCGGCCTGGCTGATGTACCAGCACCTCGCCGATGCAGTCCTGGTGCTGCATTTCGGCGTGGTCAGCTTCGTGGTGGGTGGCCTGCTGGCAATCGTTGCCGGCAACCTCGCACAGATCGAGTGGGTAAATCGTCCCGCGTTTCGCTGGGCGCACCTTTGCGCCATCGGTTTCGTGGTGCTCCAGTCCTGGCTGGGCGCAATCTGTCCGCTCACGGTGCTTGAGAACCGGCTGCGGGCGCAGGCCGGCGGGACCGCCTACGAGACGAGCTTCATCGAGCACTGGGTCGCAAGGCTCATGTACTACGAAGCGCCGGCATGGGTTTTCGCCTCGCTGTACACGCTCTTCGGCCTGGCGGTGGTGGCTGCCTGGCGGTACTGGCCGCCAGCGCCCTGGGGCGGCGAGGGGAGGCGGCGCTTGCGCTTCCTGAAGTTCCTCTGGGCCGCACCCTGTTCTGTCGTCGGGATCGTGCTGGCCGTCGTGCCGCTGGCATTCGGCGGCAAGGCGAGGTGGTCAGCCGGCGCGCTGGAAGTGACATGGCGCGAAACGCTGGCCAGCTGCGGCCAGTTGGCTGGCCGGTTGCCCATTCGCGGCGTTGTGTTCGGCCATGTCATCCTCGCCGTCACGGATGACGACCTGCGAGCCATCGGCCCGCATGAGCGGGTGCATGTTGCGCAATACGAACGCTGGGGGCCGCTGTTCTTCCTGGTGTATGCCGCATCCAGCCTGTGGCAGCTCATCAACGGGCGTAACCCGTACTGGCACAATCATTTCGAAGTGCAGGCGCGCGAGCGCAGGTGATGCTGCAGTAAGGGAGCGGGTCGGGAAGTTCTTTGCGTTCGCTGGATCCGTGTCAGAACTCGAGCACCAGAAAGTCGAGTGCCGCGATTATCTCCGTCCGCTTCGCAGCAAGATCTGCGACCTGCGGACCAAGAACCCGTCTGGGTACGCCTGCAAGCTGAGGCGTCAGCATTACGAACTGCTTGCCGTCAACGTCGAGTATCGGCATCAGGTTGCTGACAACCTTGCCCTTCATTGATGAGGCGGGGCATAGCGGTACAACGACCCGGGTTCCCAATTCTTCGATCAGGTTGGACTGCACATCCAGAAGGTATGGAATGGCCGTCCTGGTAGCAGGACTGGCGTTCTGGTGCACTGAAAACTGACCCATCAGAAACTCCGAAGCTCGTCACTGAAGACGCCGTGCTTCTCGACATGGTCGTTATACGCAGCCATTGCCGCCTTGTTTTCGGCGAGCCAGGCAGCCTGTTGGCGCTCCCTCAAAGCGGCGCCGAGGGCTTGCTCCAATGTGGCGGAAAGGTTGATTTCCAGTTCCTTGGCCTTGTTCAGGAGATCGGAGTTGATGCTCAGGTTCGCAGGCCGCTTGGGGGCCTGGGGGTTATAGACCGGCTGCATCCGGGCTTCCTCTGGGGGTGACATGCGTGTAGTGTATACGCATACCGATGCGTATGGATACCCCATGTCGCTAAACTCTCCTGCGCCCGCCGGGCGCTTGAACGACATGAATCCGTCGCGGTACCAGTATCCTCAGGGGGCCATATTTATCTCCAGCAGACAAACCGACGATTTCGGGGTGATACTTCGCTCCGTTTGAATCCCACAACTAATAGTTCCCCCGACGCCGGCAATGTCAACGCGAGTTTCCAGTGAGTGCCACGAGATAGTGAAGATGAGCGACGTCGAAGGACGTGGTATTTCTGAGACCAAAACGGATCGATCAAGCACGCTTGGTTCGAGTCCGTTTTGGTCTCAGAAATGCTCCGTTCCTATCGAGCGCGGCCTCCTGGTTTTGCACGCCTCCCTTCCCTCGAATGGATCCGGGGAGCCACTGCCGTGGCAGCGCAGGAGAACCAATCACCAGAGCGGTCGGGTCGATCTGCCTGAGCGTGGGCCGCGCTCGTGGCGACCCGCCGCTCGGTTCAATAGTTAGGCGCCGATGAAGAGATTGCTGATTTCAGCTCTCGCGACAGTGGGCGCGCTTGTGGTGCTTCTTGTGGCTGGGGTTGTCGTCTTCGTTTGGGTATTCGACGGCGGTAGTGACTACGAAGTCAAAAGTTCAGTGGCATCACCGGATGGTGGGCACACTGCTACGCTGTATCAGGGAATGGGTGGTGGCGCTGCGGGCTGGTGCTCCCAGGTTATCGCTGTCAATACACCAAATGCCCCGTTTTCTCTAGAGCATGAGAAGGACTCTGGGGACTTTCAGGTGTTCCGAGCGAACTGCAGCGCAGACATTCAGGTTCGTTGGCTTTCAAATTCACTTCTTCACATCGAGTTCTCTGAATCGGAGCCGGGCGATGGCTTGTCTGTTTACATGCAGCAAAGTGACGATAGCGGCCAAGTTAAGGTGGAATACTCGTTTGGCGCCTAACAACGCGCTGCACGCGGACGCGCCTGGTCTGTCACGCCCTTTGCAGGGCAAAGGCCGCGCCAGCCTGCGGCGCGCCGGTAAGCGCGAGCGTTAGATCTCATGGTCGTGCGAATCCTTATCATTGCATCTGCACTGGCCTCACCCGTCGTATTTGCGACCGATTTCGGTGTTGCCGACCTGGAATCTGGTTGCGACTCCATTTCGGAGCGTGAGATCGCAAGGGGCTCGTTACCGGTTCCGTTGCAGGCTGGTGATGCCGATGGGCGACTTGCATTCAGAGGCCGTGCGTTTGATCGCGACGTCACATTGGTCTATATGTGCCGGGAAGGAAGCTTGGTAGCCGGCAACTATCTCTTGCCAATAGAGTCACTGGCTGACGCTTCGAAAAGCTTCACGTCGGTGTATGGAGAGCTCGTATCGATATACGGGGAGCCGCTCTTCAACAGTGCTCCAGAAATCCTGCCGGCACTTCGCAGGGATCCGCAGTCAGTTCCGGCCGATAAGGTTAGGGTCGTAGCGCAGTGGCGTATCGGCGACATCTCTGTATCTCAGTCATTGATGCAAAATCTTCCAGCAGAACATGGTGGTTGGCGCGTGTTCATTGTGGTTGGCCCGAAGCGCCCTTGGCCTCGCTTTAACTAGCGATAGGAGCGGACCGTGCGTGATCTGATGTGCTTGTTGCGCAGCGTTGCAACGGCCGCTCAATCGAGACGTTAGGAGGCTCGGTGCGCCGCTTCTACCGATGGCCGTCGGCGATACTCGCAAGCGCAGCCTTTGGCGTGGCGGTCGCCGCTGATCCAAGCGGCAGCCTCTGAGTTTCCCAAGGTTTCCCGGACACCCGCCTAAGCAAGACCGAACTGCTTCTCG
>JAHDYM010000026.1 GCA_023383705.1 Gammaproteobacteria bacterium
GGATAGACCTTGAGGCCGGCCACGTCGATCATGTCCTTCTTGCGATCGACGATATAGAAGTAACCGCGCTCGTCCATCTTCGCGATGTCGCCGGTACGGAAATAGCCGTCGCTGGTCATGGCTGCGGCACTGCCTTCCGGATCGTTCCAGTAACCGCGCATGAGCTGCGGCCCCCGCATGCAGAGTTCACCGGGCTCGCCGGCGGCTACCACCGCACCTTCATCATCGCGCAGGCTGACCAGGGTGCCAGGCAGCGGCAGGCCGATGCTGCCCTTGAAATCGCGCTGGTCGGGCCGGTTGACGCTGATCACCGGCGAGGTCTCCGAGAGCCCGTAGCCCTCCTGGATGACGGTCCCGGTCAGCTCCTGCCAGCGTTTTGCCGTCGCCGGCATCACCGCCATGCCGCCAGCCGACACCAGGCGCACCGTGGAAAAATCCACCCGCGCAAACCCGGGCTGTTGCAGCAGCGCCTGGTAGAGCGTGCTGACGCCGGAGATCGCCGTGAATTTCCAGCGGCGCAACTCGGCGATGAAGCGCTGCATGTCGCGCGGATCGGTGATCAGCACGTTGTGGCCACCGATCGCGAGGTAGGCGAGACAGTTACAGGTCAGCGCATAGACGTGGTAGAGCGGCAACGGCGTGATGACGATCTCCTCGCCGGGCCGGAGGTCCGTATACCAGCTGTTGATCTGGCGCACATTGGCGAGCAGGTTTGAATGGGTGAGCATCGCACCCCGCGAACGGCCCGTCGTGCCGCCGGTGTACTGCAGGCAGGCGAGGTCTTCCCCGGTGATTTCACCGGGCACGCGGTAACTCGCCGGATCCATTGCCAGGACATCGGACCAGGCCGCAGCGCCCGGCACGCGCGCCACCGCCATGCGCCGTATGTAGCGCACCACGAAGTTGACGACCGGACCGCGCCAGGCACCGAGCAGGTCGCCGATGCCCGTGACCAGCACATGCCGGACGCCGGTGCGCGCAGCGATTTCATTGAAGGTGGCGGCACTCTGGCCGAGCACCACCAGCACCCTGGCACCGCTGTCGTTCAACTGGTATTCGAGTTCGTGCGCTGTGTACAGCGGATTGACGTTGACGACCACCATGCCGGCACGCCAGGTGCCGAACAGCGCCACCGGGTACTGCAGCAGATTGGGCAGCATGATCGCGACCCGGTCACCGGGACCGACATCGGCAAGCCCCTGCAGCCAGGCTGCAAAGCGGCGGGTGAGGTCGTCGAATTCCGCGTAGCTGAGGGTGCGGCCCATGTTGCTGAAGGCCGGCCTCGGTGCATGACGCGAGCAGGCCCGGTCGAGCATGCCAACCAGCGAATCGCCGGGGTCGATCTCGATCCCGACCGGGACTCCCGGCGGATATTCCTTCAGCCAGACCCTGTCATCGGCCATGCCACCACCTGCTGCCAAAACCCCGGCCATGGTAACGCCCCGTCCGGCAGCAGTGAAATGCAACGTGGCGGTCGGGACACCCCGCAAACATGGCGGCGCAGGGCCATTCCTGATATGGTTGCGGCGCGCTGCCGCCGGCTCCCGCAAGTCCTGCGCAGCGCCCCGTATACAGCCACCGAAGGGCGCCCCGTGACCCGATCCCGCATCCCGCATTTCTACAAGATGAGCGTTGCCGAACGCGTGCGCGCCGTGCACGAGCGCGGCCTGCTCAGCGATGCCGATTTCGATCGCCTGTCCAGCGGCCAGACCACGCTCGACCTGCAGGCCGCCGACAAGATGATCGAGAACGTCATCGGCGTGCTCGGCATCCCCGTCGGCCTTGGCCTCAATTTCCTGATCAACGGCAAGGACTACGTGGTGCCGATGGCAGTCGAGGAACCCTCGATCGTTGCGGCCATCAGCGCCACCGCCAAGCTGGCCCGCGAATCCGGCGGCTTTGCCACCAGTTCCACCCCGCCCGTCCTGATCGGCCAGATCCAGGTGATCGACGTACCCGACCTGCCGGCCGCGCGCACGGCAGTGCTTGAACGCAAGCAGGAAATCCTCGACCTGGCCAACAGCCTGCATCCACGCATGGTGGCGCGCGGCGGCGGCGCGGTGGACCTGGAAGTGCGCTCCTACCCGCTGCGCTCGCTGCCCGGCGAGATGCTGGTGGTGCACCTGCTCGTCGACACCCGCGACGCGATGGGCGCCAACCTCGTCAACGGCATGTGCGAGGGCGTGGCTCCGCTGATCGAGCAGATCACCGAGGGCACGGTCTTCCTGCGCATCCTGTCGAATCTCGCCGATCGCGCGCTGGCGCGCGCCGAGGTCGTGCTGCCCGTGGCACAGCTGGCCGGCAAGGGGTATGCCGGCGAACGCGTGCGCGACGGCATCATCATCGCCGCCGACTTCGCCCACGCCGACCCCTACCGCGCAGCGACGCACAACAAGGGCATCATGAACGGCGTCGATGCGGTGGCGCTCGCCACCGGCAACGACTGGCGCGCCATCGAGGCCGGCGCCCACGCCTATGCCGCCCGGCACGGCAGCTACGGTTCGCTCACCGAATGGTGGAAGGACGAGGCCGGCAACCTCTGCGGGCGCATCGAGATGCCGATGAAAGTCGGCATCGTCGGCGGTCCGCTGGAATCCAATCCGGGCGTGGCGATGAACCTGCGCCTGCTCGGCGCCGAGACCGCCACCGAACTCGCCGAAGTGATGGCGGCGGTGGGCCTCGCACAGAATTTCGCGGCGCTGCGGGCGCTGGCCACCGACGGCATCCAGACCGGCCACATGACGCTGCATGCGCGCAGCGTGGTGAAGGCCGCCGGCACGCCGCCGGAGCTGTTCAACGACGTGCTGGAGCGCGTGCTCCAGAGCGGCGAGATCAAGGTCTGGAAGGCCGAGGAGATCCTGGCCAGGCTCCGCCAGCCGCAACCCGCGACGGGCATTGCTGCGCGCGGTGAAACCGAAGCCGGTGTCGGCATCGGCCACGGCAAGGTCATCCTGCTCGGCGAACATGCCGTGGTGCATGGCCGCCACGCCATCGCGCTGCCGGTGCCGCTGACCATCCGCGCGGTCGTCGAGGATGGCGAACGCGGCGTCGAACTGCTGATACCGCGCTGGGGCGTCGAGTACCAGCTCGCCAAGCCGGCCGACCAGCGCCGCTCCTTCGAACGCGCAGCCGGGGCGATCCTCGACAAGCTCGGACTGGCAAACCGCAGGCTGCGCATCGAGGTATCGCCGGATGTACCGCGCGGCATGGGCCTCGGTGGCTCGGCCGCGCTGGCGGTGGCCATCGTCCGCGCGCTGGACCTGCACTTCCGGCTGGGGCTGAGCGATACCGAGGTCAACGAACTCGCATACCTGTCCGAGCAGATCGCGCACGGACAGCCGAGCGGCATCGACAACACCATGGCCACCTTCGGTATCCCGCTGGTTTACCGGCGCGGTGCGCCGCCGCTGGTCGAACCGCTGAACATCCCCGCCCCGCTCACCCTGGTCGTGGGCATGACGCACAACGAGGGGCTCACCGCCCGTACCGTGGCCAACGTCGCCGAAGCACGGCAGCGCAACCCGCGACTCTATGAAAAAATCTTCGATGACATAGACGCGCTGGTACTGCAGGCGGTGTCGGCAATCCAGGACAACGACATCGCCACCCTCGGTGACCTCATGAACATCAACCAGGGCCTGCTGAACGCACTGCAGGTTTCAAGCCCCGAACTCGAGCGCCTGATCGGCGTGGCACGCAACGCCGGCGCACTCGGTGCAAAACTCACCGGCGGCGGCGGCGGCGGCGCGATGATCGCGCTTTGCGGCGACAACAGCAGCGAGGTCCAGGCCGCCATCGAGCGCCAGGGATTCCGCACCCTGGTCGTCACTGCAGGTAACCGGTCATGAGCGGACTGGCCCGGGCTCCCGTGACCGAGGACCTGCTGATCCTGGTCGACGAGGCCGATCGCGAGATCGGCACGCTGCCGAAGACCGAATGTCACCTGGGCGGGGGCACGCTGCATCGTGCCTTCTCGGTATTCCTGTTCGCTCCGGACGGCAAGGTCCTGATCCAGGAACGTACGGCCGGCAAGATGCTGTGGCCGGGCTTCTGGTCCAACAGCTGCTGCAGCCACCCGCGACCGGGCGAAGACACCGGGGCAGCGGCACAACGCCG
Organism: Gammaproteobacteria bacterium; assembly: GCA_023383705.1. GTDB lineage: Bacteria > Pseudomonadota > Gammaproteobacteria > Steroidobacterales > SHZI01. Next base: position 4,117 of record JAHDYM010000026.1, read on the forward strand.
CGTGCGGGAAGAACTGCACGTCGAGTGCCGGCTCGATTTCCTCTACAAGTTCCGCTACCAGGCCGCCTTCGGGAGCGTCGGCTCGGAACACGAGCTCTGCCATGTCTATGCGGGATACGCCACCGGCGACATCAGCACCGACCCGCTGGAGATCGCCGCGATACGCTGGCTGACGCCGGCGGCGCTCAGCCGTGAAATCGCCGCGGAACCGGAGCGCTTCAGCCCCTGGATGAAGCTCGAGTGGCAGCAGATCACCGCCAATTACCTGGACCGCATCCTCGACGACTGCCGGAAGCAGCAGACATGGCGAACGTAGTCATCACCGGCAGCACGCGCGGCATCGGCCGCGGTCTCGCCGTCGAATTCATGAAGCGCGGCCACAACGTCGTCGTTTCCAGCCGCAGGCAGGCCGATGTCGACAAGGCGGTCAACGAACTCTCCGCCACAGGCCCGGCCAAGGTGGCCGGCACCAGCTGCGATGTGACCCGCAAGGCCGATGTGCAGGCGCTGTGGGATTTTGCCGTGGCCCGGTTCGGCCGCGTGGACTTCTGGATCAACAACGCCGGCCGCGCCACCTCGCGTTACGAAGTGCATGAACTTCCCGAGGAGATGGTGCACACGCTGGTCGATGGCAACTTCAAGGGCAGCGTGTTCGGCTCGCAGGTGGCGATCAGCGGCTTTCGCCGGCAGGGTTCCGGCGCGCTCTACAACATGCTCGGCGGCAGCTTCGACGGCAAGCGCCTGACGCCGAACATGGGCGTGTACAGCGCCACCAAGGCGGCCGACTGGCTGCTGACCAAGTACCTGGTGCTCGAGAACAGGAACCCGGACATCATCATCGGCGCCATCAGCCCCGGCATGCTCATCACCGAGAACTGGTTCGAGGAGCAGAAGCAGATGGATCCGGCCGAGTGGCAGAAGATCCGGCCGATCCTCAACATCCTCTGCGACTACGTCGAGACTTCGACGCCCTGGCTGGTGGAGCAGATGCTCGCCAACCGGCAGAGCGGCCGGCGCATCGCCTGGATGAGCACCGGCAAGCTGCTCGGCCGCTTCCTCAAGGCACGCCTGCCCGGCCCGAAACGCGACCTGTTCACGCGCTTCGGCCTCTGAACGTCCGGCCCACCGTGCCAGCAGCTCCCGGCACTGAAGCCCTGGTGATCGTGCAGTCGGCGGTACGCCGCTTTGGCGGCCGTGCTGCGCTCGCCGGCGCCAGCCTGAGTGTCCGGCGCGGCGAGATCCTCGTGCTGCTGGGACCCAACGGCGCCGGCAAGACCACGCTCCTGCGGGCACTGTGCGGCCGCACCCGGCTGGACAGCGGCAGCATACGCATGGCCGGTGGCGATCCGGCCGATCGAAACGTCCGGCGCCGGATCGGCTTTGTGCCGCAATCGATCGCCCTCTGGACCCAGCTCAGCGTGCGCCACAATCTCGAACTGTTCGGGCGACTGGCGGGCATCCGCCGCGCACAGCTCGCCGCCGCCGTGGCCGACACCCTCGACTGGACCGGTCTCGCCACACGCGCCAGCGAGCCGGTGGCTGCCCTGTCCGGCGGCATGCAGCGGCGCGTGAATATCGCCGCCGGCACCCTGCACCGGCCCGAGCTGCTGCTGCTCGACGAGCCGACCGTGGGTCTCGATCCGGTCGCCCGCAGCGAAGTGCACCAGGTGCTCGACCGGCTGCGAAAGACCGGCATGAGCCTGATCATGACCACGCACGACCTGGTCGAGGCCGAGGCGCTCGCCGATCGCGTGGCGCTCATGTCGGCAGGCGCGATCCGCGCCGAGGACAGCCTCGCGCAACTTATCGGCCGCCTGTTCGGCAACGACCAGGAAGTCGTGCTGATGCTGGTGGCCGAACCCGCACCGTCGATCCGCGATGCACTGCGTGCTGCCCGCCTGTCGCCGACCAACGAGGACAAGGTCTGGATCGGTCGCCTGAACAGCGGCCTCGAACAGTTGCCGGAACTGCGCAGCCGGCTCATCGACGCGGGAGCGGACATCGCCGAACTGCGCATCCGGCAACCGGGGCTGCATGGCGTTTACATAGAACTTACCGGACAGGTGCCGCAGGCATGACCATGGCCATCTTCAGGGCCGCCCTGCTCCAGTTGCTGCACGACCGGGGTGCGCTGCTGCTCAGCCTGTTCGTGCCGGCGGTATTCTTCCTGATCTTCGCCGAGATCTTCGCCACCGCCGCCAGCGACGAGGTGCAGGTCCATGTCGCCGTCGTCGATGAGGTGCGCAGCGCCGACTCGACCGCCCTGCTCGCCGCGCTCGAGCGCGAGGCGACCGTGACCATCGTTCCCGACGTGAACGACCGCCAGGCCGCACTCGATCTGGTGCGCCGGGGCACCGCCGATGTGGCACTGATCGTGCGCGCGGATGGCGAATCGCTGGCCGATGCCGCGGGACTGGCGGCACCGCCGCTGCTGCTGCTCGTCGATCCCTCGCGCAACGTGGCGGCTACCGTGCTGAGCGGACAGTTGCAGCGCGCCTACTTCGCGGCCCTGCCGGATCTCGCCGTCGGCCGCGTGTCGGAACTGATCGGCACGGAATTCACCGAGTTCTCGGCGGAGCAGCAGGCAGAGATAGACAGCGGGCTGGCCGGACTGCGCGAATCAGCGCGGTCCGGAGAACGCGGCGGCTGGTCCTTCGAGGAGCTGCTCGACCACCAGAACGTGGTGGGACAGACGGCCGCACTCAACCACATCGCCTACTACGCCGGCGCGGTGGCCTTCATGTTCCTGCTGTTTGCCAGCGCGCAGAATGCCGTGGGCATCCTCGATGACCAGGCCGCCGGCATCCTCGACCGCATCGCCGCCGGGCCGGGCGGCATCATCGTCGTGGTGAATGGCCGCTTCATGTTCCTGGTCCTGCAGGGCATGGTGCAGGGCACGGTAATCTTCGGCGTGGCCTGGCTGCTCTATGGCGTGGATGTGCCGGGGAACTTCGGCGCCTGGCTGCTGATTTCCTTCTGCTCGGCCGTGCTCGCTGCCGGACTCGGCCTGCTGCTGGTCACGGCCTGTCGCACGCGCGCCCAGGCGCAGATCCTGCCGACGGTGGTGATCCTCATCATGTCGGCCATCGGCGGCAGCATGGTGCCGCGCTTCTTCATGCCGGAATGGCTGCAGACGCTGGGCTGGATCACGCCCAACACCTGGGCGCTCGAGGCCTACAGCGGACTGTTCTGGCGTGGCGAACCCCTGCTGGCGCTGTTGCCCCGCGCCGCCGGCCTGTTCGGTGTCGGCATGCTGGCGCTGGCGATCAGCTACCTGCTCGCGCGGCGTCTGGTGGAGCGCTGAGGTTTCCGCAATACGGATGCTGCGCCGCTTCATCGTCCGCCCTTGCAGGATCTTTTGTACTGTGCAAAATAATTGCCGAAATCGGTGCTGATGTCGTGGTGCCGTTGGACGGGCACCATGAGCACAGCAGCACAGCGAGTCGGCCCGATACTGCTCACGCCGGGCGTCCGGAAGCTGAACTTCTGGGCCTACATCTACGCCTCGTTCATCTGCATCGCGATGCTCGCGGGCATGAACTTCCTGCAGATCTACCTGCTGGAAGTGAACCTGGCGGTACCCGCCGACCAGCAGGGCAAGATCACGGGCCTGCTCGCCACCTATACCGAGCTGGTCGCCATCCTGCTGATTATCCCGTTCGGCTACCTCGCCGACCGTCTGGGCCGGCGGCCGGTGGTCGTCGGTGGCCTGCTGCTGTGCGGGCTGGGGTACGCGCTGTTCCCGCTGTCGGGCAGCGTCGTGGAACTGTCTGTCTACCGCGTGATCTTCGCCGTCGGTGCGGCGGCGCTGTCGGCGCTGATCCCCGTCGTGGGCAACGACTACACGCAGGAAGTCTCGCGTGGCCGCCTGTTCGGCTTCAGCGGCCTGATGAACGGACTCGGCGTCGTCTTCATGAGCGCCGGCCTCGCGCAGGTGCCGGCGCTGCTGGGGCGCCAGGGGTTCTCTCCGGAGTCGGCCGGGACCGGCATGTTCCTGATTGCGGCGGGACTCTGCACCGTGTCGGCACTGGTACTGGCACTGACGCTGAAGCCGGGTGCGCCGGCGCGACCCACCGGAACCACCGGCCACGTACCCCTGCTCCGACAGCTGGGCTCTGGCCTGCGGGCGGCGCGCAATCCCAGGGTCACGCTGTCCTACCTGGCCGCGTTCGCCGGGCGCTCCGACAATGCGATCAAGGGGCTGTTCCTGTCGGCCTGGGTGATCCAGGTGGCCCCGGCGCAGGGTATCGCGGCACCCGATGCCATGGCCTATGCCGGCCGGCTGATGGCGATCATGGGCGTGGCGACGCTGCTGTGGGCGCCGCTGTTCGGCCTGCTGCTGGACCGGCTGAACCGGGTCACCGCGATGGCGTTGGCGATGGGCCTTGCCGCAGCCGGCTACGGCTCGATGGGGCTCATCGGCTCGCCATTCGACAGCGCCATGCTGCCTGCCTTCCTGCTGCTGGCGATCGGCCAGGGCAGCGCCATTGTCTCGTCGGCGACGCTGGTGGGACAGGAAGCCAGCCCGGCGGAGCGCGGCACGGTGATCGCGACCAACGGCTGGTTCGGCGCCATCGGCATCCTGCTGTCCAGCCTGGTGGGGGGACTGCTGTTCGACGCCGTGGACCCGTCGGCCCCCTTCGTGCTGATCGGCCTGTTCCAGGCCGGCGTGCTGGTATTCGCACTATTCGTCCGCTGGCGTGCGCCGGGCGGACACCACCCGGAGAGATCGACATGAACATGGATACGGAACTGCAAGGTAAATGCGTCATCGTCACTGGCGGCACGATGGGCATCGGCTTCGGCATGGCGACACGGCTGGCGCAGCGCGGTGCCAATGTCGTCATCACCAGCCGCCACAGCGAGACCGGCGAGGAAGCGCTGGCGCGGCTGCGCCAGGCCGCCGGCGTACCGGCGACACAGCTGGCCTATGTGCCAATGGACATCTGCAGCGAAGCGGACAACGAGCGGCTGGTGCAGCGTGCGGTGGAAATCCATGGCCGGCTGGATGCGATCATCAACAATGCCGTTTATCCCGGCGACTTCCAGCTGCTGGCCGACGAGTCACTCACTGCCTTCGAGCAGGTCATGCGGACGAATGTCACCGGGACCTACCTCGGCATGCGGTTTGCAATCCGCCAGTTCCTGGCCCAGGGCGCGGGACCGGGCACGAACTACTCCATCATCAACATCAGCTCCGGTGCCACGCGTGACGTCAGCCCGCGCATGGGCCCCTACATCGCCTCGAAGCGCGCCGTGGAAGGCCTCACGCAGGCGGCGGCGGTCGAGTACTCCCGCCAGGGCATCCGCGTCAACACCCTGCTGTTCGGCGTCTTCGAGACGGAAAAGTCGGCAAAGCTGCACGCGGCCATGCCGGCCGTGCTGGAGAAAAACCTGGCCAAGCACCACATCGGCCGGCTCGGCGACGCGGAGCGCGACGCGGGCGAGGCAGCGGTGTTCCTGGTGTCGGAGCGCAGCGCGTTCATCACCGGCTCGACGCTGCACGTCGATGGCGGGATGTGCCTCTGAGGCCGTGAGGGCGCGCCGGCAGCGCCGGCGCGCCACACCCGGCGGGCAAGCTCAGACCTTGGCGATGCGCGGTACGGGCGGGTAGATCCAGTTTGTCGGGTCTTGCCGCCGCGACGGCGAGGGAATGACGCGTACCTCGCCATTGGCTTCGCAGGCATCGAGCGCGAGCCGGTCGATCTGCCAGCCGCGGCCACGAAGCTCCCGCATGAGCTGCCAGTAGGACTGCAGCAGGAGATCCTCGCGATCGATCTTGATCGCCGGAAAATCCGCCACGTCCGGCGCACGCTTCGGCAGGTGCGCTTCGGCGATCGCCTTGTCCTGGAAGACGTTGCGCAGGTTTCTCTTCAGGTGATCGTCGTCCTTGTCCTCTTCGAGGAGGAAATTGCGGAAAGCAATCAGGTACATCTCCGTGGTCTGTTCGTCGATCGGCGTCGACATCGAGTAGAACACGTTGGTAAAGCCCGTGCCGGCCTTGCCGATCTGGATGCGTCCGTAGAGCGTGAAGCCCGGGACGTAGAACGTCAGGTCGGAGCGCACTTCGGTCGGCACGCTGCGCACCTGCGACCAGGATCCGGACGGGGGTGGCGGATGCGAAATGAAGTGCGTGCGGAAGCCGTTCGGCAAGGGTTCCACGCTGTGCTCGGATGGCCGGCTCGGGTTGTCCTTGTTGAGCGGAATTCCGTGCACGATGTGCAGGTGCACCTGGTCGAGGTCCACCATCTTTGCCCAGTGCACGTTCGACTTCCACGTGCCGGACCAGGTCACGCGCCGCCATTCCGGGTTGTTGTCCTCGGGCATGTCGAAGAGCGGATGGGCCGTCTCCGGCTGGTCGCCGAGGAATACCCAGACCAGGCCGTGGCGCTCCTCGACCGGATAGCTGTCGACGCGGGCCGAGGCGGGAATGTTCGCGGTCGGCTCGACCGCCGATGGCACGCAGGTGCAGCGGCCATGTGCATCGAAGCGCCAGCCGTGAAACACGCAGGACAGCGTGCCGTCGTCCTGGCGCTTGCCCTGCGCAAGGCTTGCGCCGCGGTGACAACAGGTATTGCTGAGGCAGACCGCCTTGCCGGCGAGGTCGCGAAACAGCACGAACTCATGGCCGAGCATTTTCACCTTCACCGGCTTGTCGGTGACGTTCTTGCTCCACTCGGCGATGTACCAGACGTTGGTGAACAGCATGATGACCTTCTCTTATCGCAGGGAAACGGGGGTGCCCCGGGCGGGTTCTGCCGCGACGCGCGCCATGGCGCGTTCGGCTACGGTGCGGGCTTCCCGGGCATTGAGGCCGAGCATGCGCAGTACCAGCTCGGCCAGTTGACGCTCGACGTCCGGTGGCGTGCCGCCGAGCAGGGTGTCGCGCAGGAGCGAACTGGCGGCACCGCGTATGGCAGAGGCGGCAACCTCGGCATTGGCGACCCGCAGGCGGCCCTTGCGCACGCCCGCGGCGATCATCCTGACGAGGCCGTCCTCCGCCTTCGCGCGCGGCAGCTCCCGCATGGCGCCCGAGCGCACCATGACCCAGGCCACTGCAGGGTCGCGGCGCGCGACCATCAGCGTGTGGATCGCATTGGTGGCAATCGCCTCGGCGGGATCGGCGGCGCGGTCGAAAACGCCCTTCTTGTAGGCGACATCGGACTCGAAGAAATCGGCAGCAACGGCCTCTACCAGCTCCTCCTTCGAGGAGAAGTGGTTGTAGAACGACGGCTGCGACAGGCGTGCGGCACGCACCACATCCATGACCGTGAGGTCTTCGACCGGCCGGCGCGCAAGCAACCGCCGGCCCGCGTCAATCAGCGCGCGGCGCGTCCGCGTCCAGCGCGGATCTTCCTGCGACTCCTTCGACCTGGCAGTATCACGAACCATGTGCATCTATTTAGCATGCTACTAAATAGCAGTCAACGGCATCGATACCGGCCTCGAAGGCTTGCGGCCAAAGCCGGAACTGATCAGGCGGCCCCGGTGGACTGGCGGATCTCCGCCAGCAGCAGGCTCGCCAGCTCGGCCGGATGACTGACCATCGGGAAGTGGCCGGCGCGCAGCTCCAGCAGCCGGATGCGCGGCGTGGCCCGCAGTCGCTCGCGGATGGAATCCAGGTTGACGTAGCGAGGCTCGATGCAGTCGATGACCGTGGTGGGCAAAGTCGCCACCCGGTCCGCATCGAAGTGCAGCGGGTCGCCGTAGCTGCCGAAGGGCTGGGCCACCTGCCGGCGCATCAGCCAGTCCCGGTCAGGCCCCTGCAGGCCAAAGCTGGCCGGATCCGGGGGTGGCAGCGCATTGCCACTGCGCGCCGCCTGGACCCGGCGGGCGGCGGCTTCCGCTGGCGTGTGCAGGCTGCCCCAGAACTCCCCCGGGGCGGGCACGATGGCATCCACGTAGATGAGCTGCCGCAACGTGCCGGGCGCCTCTGCCAGCAGCGCATCCGCCACGCCGGTCACCACGATGCCGCCGTAGCTGTGGCCCACCAGCACCACGTCCTGCAATTCCTCCGCCGCCACCAGGGCCAGCACGTCCTGGATGTGGGTCGCGAGGCTGATGGCGGCGTTGGGGAAATGCTGGCGCTCGCCGCAGCCGGACAGGGTCACTGCGTGCACCTCGTGGCCGGCCTTCCGCAGCAGCGGCAGCACCCGGCGCCAGATCCAGGCACCGCTCCAGGCGCCGTGGACCAGGACGATGGGAGGCCGGGTATTCATGGGCGGGAGCTTAGCGCTGGCAGGGTGGTGGGGGCCAGCGGGGATGCGTGGCGTTGCTGGCGTTGTCGGGCGGAAAACCGGGCTTGCACAGCATTAACATATTTGTTATTTTCCGCCAGTGGACTATTCGATCACCTACTACAGCGAAGCGGTGCAGGACGAAATTCTCGATCTGCCCGATACCCTGGCGGCAAGATACATCGTCCTCACGCGCCGGATGGTGGCACTGGGGCCCAACCTCGGTGAACCGCATACCAAAGCTTTCGGCAATGGCCTGTTCGAGCTTCGTCTCAAAGGCGCCGAAGGCATTGCAAGGGTATTCTTTTGCACCATCGTTGGCAGGCGCATCGTCATGCTTCACTGCTTCGTGAAGAAGACCAACAAGACACCTCTTCGCGAGTTGGCGATCGCGGAAATACGGTTGAAGGAGATCAAACATGCGAACTCATAATCAAGTTGTAAAAAAGCTCATGCAGCGTCCAGGCGTCCGAGCCGAGGTTGAGCGCATCGAACGCGAGGAGTCCGCCCTTCTGGATGCTTTGCTTAAAGCCCGCCAGGAAGCCGGCCTCACGCAAGCCGAGGTCGCCGAGCGCATGGGGACTCAGGCCCCCGCTGTTGCACGCCTGGAGCGCTCCCTCGCAACGGGCAAGCATTCGCCCTCTGTTGCCACTTTGCGCAAGTACGTCAAGGCGTGCGGCAAGAGGCTGGTGTTGCGAGTGGCTTGACGCCCGACCCGTCAATCCAGGAACTGCGCATTTGCCTATCCCCCGGCGGTGGCCCCAAGATGGCGGCCTCGATCCGCTCGGCAGTACCCGTGATACCGGGTGCTGCAGGATCATCCCGATCACTACCGGATGTAACCTGAACCCGGAGAGGGCAGCCGATTCTTGCCGTCGTCCTGCGCGAGATGTGCGCTTGGGCACGCGGGCAGCCGGACCACGTTAGGATAGTGTCAAGGGAGATGGGGTCTTCCATCAAGGGACAAGGGACTGTGAGCTTCCAGCAAGTACACGAAGGCCTCAGTGGACTTGCTGCGCATCTGCGGTGCCGGTTACCAAAAGCAGAAGTGGAGAATCACCTTAATCGGCTACGCGTCTCGCCTTTGACCCGATGCAAAGGCAGTCACGGCTCGGCAGAGTAGCCGTCTACCTTAGAAGGCATCATCAGAAGCCGCTTTCTACCCCAAAACGCAAGCAATTCGCGGTCAAATCGCCTCATCTCTACTCAATCTCTACTCATACCGATCCCGCGGCTCGGCTACTCGACTCGCCTCGGTGACGGTCCAATTCCCGGATTCCATTCGACTTCGCACGAATCGCTCCGTATCTTTATCCATGAAGTACACGTAGCAGCCCTTCATTCCACGACTTAGAAGAACCCTATATGTGTTCTTCACAAGGTCAACGAAGCGCTCCCTTGAGCGCTTTACAACTGAGTCTGCCGACTCCGCCTTTTCGCCTATCCAGCGCTGCTCATCGAACGAATAACGCAAATCACGTCCCCAAATAACGCCGACGAAGTCGAGCTCAAAGCCCTGGATGTTGTAAACGCAACCAATCTGGTCGATGCCATTAGGGTCAGTCGCCCACAGAGCCGCTGACGGAATACCGGGCGCCAGATTACGGCTTCCGGGCTTTGCATCCCATGGCCGCCGGTAGTCACCGATAACAACGTCGTCAACCAAGGTACCGTCGTCGCGCGGCTCCGACCACGGCCAGCAAAACCCCGCCGATACTCGCGCGGTGAAGCCCTGCGCCGCTTTTTCGCGAATCTCGCGCTCAAGTTCCTCGGGAGATGGAACGATTCGGAACTCGAACCCCTCATGACCTTCCCAGATCACGTTGGCGGTACGCCGAATGGCAAGTGTATTGTCTACCCAATTGATGAATCCATCGGAACCGGCGCAGCGGAACTGCACCTCAAGCTCAAACTCAGAAACTTCGGCCCCTACCTGCGCAGCACTTTCCAGAATATGCTTTGTAGAACCGATCTCATTGGGTCGCACGACCTCGACCGGGTACTTCGACTCGTTAATTTCAATTTTTGCGTGCGCGGATTCGATGAGATCAACGTCCAGCTGATCAGCGAGGCGGATCAAGTAAAGCAAGACGTCGGCAAGTTCGTCGCGCACCTTGCGCAGGGCTTCATCTGTCAGGTTTCTTGATTGATCTTCCGTGGTCCACTGAAAATGCTCCATCAACTCGGCCGCTTCCACCGATAACGCCATCGCGAGATTCTTCGGCGAATGGAACTGCTCCCAGTCACGTTCCGCCGCGAACCGGCGGAGCGCATCACGCAAGCCATTCAGATCGCGCACGGCTTCCCCCTAAGTAACTCCACATAGGTGTCGATAAACTTCTCACTCTGCACGAACATCCCGCCCGAGCCGCAGTAGGGGGCGTACACCTGGCCCCTCCAAGACGCCAGCATCGCCACAGGACCCGGCCCAGCGAGTCCTTCGCCTTGCCCGCCGCGTCCATGTTGTTGCGGAGCGCATCGGCAGCAGCCCAGAGCTGTGCTTCGAGGCCCAGGGGAGCATTGGGATTGGCCTTCTTTGTGCGGGCAGCGGGTTTTCGGACCATGATCGGGACAGGGGTCACCAGCACAAAGGTTTCAGTCCCGAGTATAGGTCATTCACACACGCCGATCGCCCTAGCCAAATCCGCCGCCTCCGGCCATGATGCAGGTCAACTTTCACCGGCGCGGATGAAAGGATGATGGGGTCAGTGCCGGCACTTCCCCGGCAGTCGCAATTTATCGAGGAGTCAGGACGAGCATGAGCAGCATCGATGGAAAGTGGGATTGCATCAGCCAGACGCCGATGGGCGACCAGCCTTCGGTGATGGAACTCAAGAGCAACGGCAATGTCGTGACCGGCACCAACACCAACATGCTCGGCACCATCGAGATCACCGATGGCAAGCTGGAAGGCAACGTCTTCACCTGGCAGATGGAAATGACCTCGCCGTTTCCGATGAAGATGAGCGGCGAAGTCGTGATCAACGGCGACAGCATGGAAGGCAAGGTTGCCGCGGGCTTCTTCGGCAAGTCCGGCATCGTCGGCAAGCGCCAGGCCGCAGCGGGCTGAGCACCGGCCGGCATTTTTGCCGGCCTGCACGACACGCGCAGCCGCCCTACCGCCGTTCCCCGGGAGGGCGCAGCTCAGGCCGTCTGGCTGCGCGCCGGCGCCAGCGCCTCGGCCGCTGCCGTCACATCCGTTCCTGCTGGCTGCTGGAACACACGGAGCCCGAACTCCGGAAGGATCGCCAGCAGATGATCGAAGATGTCCGCCTGGACGGCCTCGTGGACCGCCCACTCGGTGGATTTCGTGAAGCAGTACAGCTCCAGCGGGATGCCGCTGGGGCCCGGCGCAAGCTGGCGGACCATGTTGGTCATCTCCGTGTTGATCCCGGGATGTGCCTTCACATAGGCCTCCACATAGGCACGGAAGGTGCCGAGATTCGTGACCCGGCGGGTGTTGACCGGGTCCTTGCCTCCGGCCAGCAGCATGCGGTTGTAGTCCTCAAGCTCCGCCTGCTTGCGTTCCAGATAGCCATCGATGAGCGCGAACCGGCAGAGTTCCTGCCGCTCATCATCCGTCAGGAAGCGCACCGAACCCTGGTCCAGGTACAGGGCACGCTTGATGCGGCGGCCGCCGGATTCGAACATGCCCCGCCAGTTCTTGAAGCTGCCATCGATCAGCTTCCAGGTGGGGATGGTGGTGATGGTCTTGTCCCAGTTCTGCACCTTGACGGTGTGCAGCGAGATGTCGACGACGTCGCCGTCTGCCATCAGGTCGGGAATCTCGATCCAGTCGCCAACGCGCAGCATGTCGTTGTTGGACAGCTGCACGCTCGCCACCAGCGACAGGAGAGTGTCCTTGAAGACCAGCAGCAGCACGGCGGTCATGGCACCGAGACCGGAGAGCAGCACCAGCGGATCGCGATCGAAAAGGCTGGCAATGATCAGGATGCCGGCAATGATGGCGATCACCAGCTTCAGGAGCTGGATGTAGCCCTTGATCGGCCGTACGGCGGCCCTGTCCGGATTGCGCTGGACGTATACGTCGTTGATGGCGTTCAGGGCCTGGGAAACCGCCAGTGCCAGCGTAAGCACCACATAGGCGCTGGCGACACTGCGCATGACGATGACGGCCACCTCGGGCAGGCCGTCCACCAGGACGATCCCGTAATAGGCGACCAGCGCCGGCACCACGTTGGCCAGCCGGGCAATGACGCCCCGGCCGAGCAATGCGTCATCCCATTGGGTGGGAGAGGCCCTGAGTATTCGTCCGATGCCCCGAAGCAGCAAAACGCGAGTCAGGACGCTGGCGGTGCCGATGGCGGCCACGAGCAGGGCAAGCTGCGCGAGGATGAGAAGCCCGGGGTGCTCTTCCAGGGGGGTAAGCAGTGCGTTCAGTATGTCCATCGGCCGAGTCTGCCAGCCCGCGATACCGACTGTCACCCACCTCTCTGCCCGGCCGCACCGCTACTCCTCCCCCGGCTTCAGCGCCTTGAAGCTGCGATAGAGCGCCAGGTCGTAGATGATCTTGAGGCCGCCGGCCAGCAGGAACGGCGCGTGCATCGACATTGCCAGCAGCGCCCCGCTGAGCGCGGGCGACAGTGCCGCGCCCAGCGAACGCGCAATCGTCGTCACGCCTGAAGCCGCCGAGCGCTCATCCGGATCGACCACCGCCATGGTGTAGGACTGGCGCGTCGGCACGTCCATCTGCGAAATAGTGAAGCGCACCAGCAGCACGGCGAGCGCCCACGGCAGGCTCGGCATGAAGGGCACCAGGCACAGCAGGATATTCGAGGGCAGGTGCGTGAAGACCATGGTGTTGATCAGCCCGAAGCGGGCCGCGAGACGACTGGCAAGCAGCGCCGACATGCCAGCCAGCAGGTTGGCGATGAAGAACACCGAGCCGAGCACCGCTTCGCTGACACCGAAACGCAGGTAGAACCAGTAGGCGAGCAGGCTCTGGATCACGAAACCGCCGGCGAAGGCATCGATGGCAAACAGCGCGCTGAGACGCGCCACCACGCCACGCGAACGGTGCAGGCCAAAGCGTCGTTGCGGCACATCCGGCACCCGCTGCACCTCGACCTGCGCCGACAGGCGCAGGAACAGCAGCATCAGCACGCCGCCAATCAGGGCGTAGGTCGCCAGCACGCCCTGATAGGCGGCCAGCGCGCCCAGGCCCGCATCCTGCAGGCCAAAGGCCAGCCAGCCGCCCGCCAGCGAACCGCTTGCCGTCGCCAGTGAGCCCGCGAGGTGATACCAGGCAAACAACCGGGTGCGATTCCGGTCCGGCGCCAGCCCTGTCAGTGCGGCCTGCTCGACCGACAGGAACGGGCCGATCTCGTAGCCACTCGGACTGATCACGCCGATGATCGCGGCCAGTGCCAGCAACAGCGGCTCATCCGTCAGCACGAATACCGTACCCGCCAGCATCATCAGCAAGGCACCGATCAACAGGGTGCGGCGGCGGCCAAAGCGGTCGGCGACGCTGGTCAGCCAGAGCGTGATCACGGCATCGCCGAGCAGCGTGACCGACAGCAGCAGGCCGATGCCCCAGTTGCTGAGCCCGCGTGCGGCGAGATACAGCGCCAGCACCACCGACACCAGGCCATAGGCGAACAGGCGCACGATGCGCGCAGCAAACAGCAGCCGCACATCGACGGACGCGGTCGGCAGGCCGGCAGTCATTCAGGGTTCCGGGATGGTCCAGAGATCGCGGGAGCGCGGCAGGGTCGTGAGCCAGCGGTCGAACAGATGGGCGCGCAGCGCCGAGCCTGCGCCGAGTGCCAGCTCGGCGAGCTTGCGCGGCGTGCTGACCACGACGCGCTGGTCCCAGGCCTGCGGACCGCGCCGCAATACCAGCCTGCCGATCGCCCGGTAGATGCCGAGCGCCGCCGACACCGCCCAGGCCGACCTGAACGGCAAGGCCTGCAGGCCGCAGCCCGCCGACTGGTAGTAGCGCTCGGCCTGCTCGAGCAGGCGGGCAACCACGCGGGCCAGGGCGGCACGATTGGCCGGCTCCGCCAGCGTGACGGGCGAAAGACCGACCTCGGCCAGCCAGGTGGCCGGCAGGTAGCAACGGCCGTTGCCGGCATCATCGAGTACATCGCGGGCGATGTTGGTCAGCTGGAAGGCAATGCCGAGATCGGCCGCACGCTGCAGCGTCGCCACATCACGCGCGCCCATGATCTGCGCCATCATCACGCCCACCACACCGGCGACCCGGTAGCAGTAGAGCAGCGTGTCGTCGAAGTCGCGGTAGGCATGGTTGCCGACGTCCATCTCGAAGCCGGCCAGCAACTCGAGCGCATGCCGCTCGGGAATTCCGCACGCCCTGCTCACCCGCTGCAGGCCGACGAAGACCGGCTCGGTGAGAACCTCACCGGCAAAGGCGCGGTGTGTCTCCCTGCGCAGGCTGGCCAGCCGCGCTGCCGGGCTGTCGCCCTCGCTGGCCGCCGCGCTGGTTGCCGCACTGGTCGCCGCGCTGGCCGGCTGTGCGCGGCCCGGCTGCATGCCGAGGTTCTGCCCGTCGATCTGGTCGTCGCAATGGCGGCACCAGGCATAGAGCATCCAGGCGTGATGACGCGTATCGGCGTCGAAGAGTTTTGCCGCCAGCGCAAAGCTGCGCGAACCGAGGCGGATCATTTCCCTGCTGTTGGCGACGACTGTATCCATGTCAGCGCACTCCCATATCGGCCAGCATCAGTCCCGCCGTCGCCTTCGCCGAACCCACCACGCCCGGAATGCCGGCGCCCGGATGCGTGCCGGCACCGACGAAGTACAGGTTGCGGATGTGGTCGTCACGATTGTGCACCCGGAACCAGGCACTCTGCGTGAGCACCGGCTCCAGCGAGAAGGCCGAACCCAGGTGCGCATTGAGCTCGCTGCGGAAATCGGCCGGGGTGAATATCCGCGATGTCACCAGGTTTTCGCGCAGGCCGGGCATCAGCTGCGTTTCGAGCGCATTCAGGATCCGGTCGCGGTAGACCGGACCCATGGTGGTCCAGTCGATCGGCGCCTTGCCGAGGTTCGGCACCGGGGCGAGCGCATAGAACCCGGCGTGCCCGGGCGGCGCCAGAGAGGTGTCGCTGGCTGTGGGGTTATGCAGGTACAGCGAGAAGTCCTCGGCCAGCACACCGCGCTCGAAGATATCCGCGAGCAGCTCCCGATAACGCGGACCGAACAGCACGGTGTGGTGGGCAAGGCCGGGGTATTGCCGCTTCAGGCCGAAGTGGACGACAAACAGCGAACTGCTGTAGCGGCCAAGATTCAGCCGGGCCGCCATGGCGCGACCACGATCGGTGCCCGCCAGCAGGCGGGCATAGGTATGCACGACATCGGCGTTGCTGGCGACTGCATCAGCCATCAGGCTGTTTCCTCCGGACAGCGTGACCCCGGTGACGGTACCGTGGCCTGCCTGTATCGCTTCGACCGGACAGTTCAGGCGGATTTCCCCACCCAGGTCCTGGAACAGCCGGGCCAGCGCCGCGACCAGCGCACCGGTGCCACCGCGCGGAAAGAACACGCCCCAGCGGCGCTCGAGCGCATGGATCAGCGCATAGATGGACGGCACATGGAAGGGGTTGCCACCGATCAGCAGCGAATGGAAGCTGAAGGCCTGGCGCAGGTGCGGATCGCGCATGAAATCCGCCACCACGCTGTGGACCGAGCGGTGGCTCTTGAGGCGGATGAGCTGTGGCGCGACGCGCACCATGCTCCAGATATCCTGGAACGGCACGGTACCGAGTTTCAGATAGCCCTCGCGAAACACCTCCTCGGAAAAGGCCAGGAAACGGCGGTAGCCATCGGCGTCGGCCGGGCTGATGCGCGCAATCGCCGCGCTCACCGCATCGGCATCGGCGTTGTATTCGAGGCTGACGCCATCCGGCCAGACCAGGCGGTAAAAGGGATCGACCGGCAGCATCTCGACATAGTCACCGATGGCCCGCCCGCTGAGCGCGAACAGTTCCTCGATCGCATTGGGCGCGGTGACGACCGTCGGACCGGCATCGAAACGAAAGCCATCCTGCTCGTAGACATAGGCACGACCGCCCGGCCGGTCGCGCTGCTCCAGCAGGATCGTGCGCACGCCGGCCGACTGCAGCCGGATGGCCAGCGCCAGCCCGCCAAAACCGGCACCGATCACCACCACTCGCCTGGCCTGCGTCATGCAGCGCGGGTCCGGCTGGCCGAAGGTGGCAGGCAACGCAAGGCGCGCAGCACGGGCACCGGCGGCTTGCCGCTCAGGATCTGTCGCGCGTCATCGAGGCTGGTGCGCCCGGCATAGAAACGCTCGATTACCGGCTGGGGCAGGCGATAGAAGTGCTGCAGGACGCGGTAACGCTCGGCAGGCGCGGCCGCCAGGAACAGCATGCGGTTCAGCATGCGGAACAGGCGCTGGGACTGCCAGCGGCGCCGCGCCCGCTCACGGATCCATGGCCCGACATGCGAACTGGAGAGCGCGGCCAGGCCGGCCAGGTCGTCGGCGAGCGCGGCCGCTTCCGGCAGCGAATAGCCGGTGGTGTGGTGAAACAGTCCGGCCCGCAGACCGGAACGCGGCAAGCCGGCATCGGTGGCCGGCCAGAAGCTGTCGAAATCGGCATCGAGCACGATCGGCAAAACACCCCGTTCTTCGCGGACCATTTCGCGGCAGCTCCAGCCCCGCGCGCGCACGTATTCCGCGATATTAGACCGGAGCAACGCCGCGTCCAGTTCCGGCGTGTCGCTGTAGTAGGTATCTTCGACCAGCAGCCGGTCAGGTCCAAAGGGCAGCAGGTACACGAAGCGATAGCCGTCCCGCTGCAGCACCGTCGCATCCATGAGCAGCGGCCCCGTGAGGCCATGCGGCGCGGTGAGCAGCAGTTCCTGGCCGAGGAATTTCTGGTAGCTGAGCACGAGACCGGTCGCCTCGCCCGCGCCGCGCCCGTCGATCACTAGCGGCGCGCCGAGGGTCTCGCCATTGGCGAGCTGCACCGACTGCGGTCCGACCTGCAGCACCTGCGTATTGCAGCGGATGTCTGCGCCGGGCAAGGCCATCACCGCCTGCGCAAGCCGCGCCGAGCCCAGCGTGTGGTAGCGGCCATCGATGCGCCGCTGCCGCTCCGGGAAACACACCTCGTAGTGCGACCAGGCGTGGTCGGCAAGCGGCAGCAGCCATTCGCGTTCCGCCGGTCGCAGATCGCTGTGATGAAAGGACCAGGTGTGATTGCCGCCGGGTGTCGCGCCCGCCTCGAGCAGCGTGATCCCGAGCTCCGGCCGCAGCGCGCGCAGCCGCAGGGCCAGCAGGCAGTTGGCGAGCCCGCCGCCGACCAGCAGTATGTCGCTGCCATTACTGCTCATTTTGCGAGCAACCCGTCGAGGACGGGCGTGATGCTGGCCTCACGCGCGGCGCTGAAGCGGCCCCGCAGACGGGTCACGAGCGCGCCCGACCGGTCGAACACCAGCAGGTTCGGGGCGGTGGTATCCAGCGCGTAGCTTTGCGCCCAGTGGCGCTCGACATCGATGAGCACCGGCACGGTGGCCGGCACCCGTTTCTGCAGGGTTGCCGTCACCCGGGCCATGTCGACCGGGCCCTCGGCCGGCAGCTGGGCGATGTTCAGGAAGTGCAGTCCGGGATAGCGCGCGCCGAGTGCCTCGCCCCAGCGCTGGATGGTCGACAGGCGCCGCACATCGACCACGATCGCGACGACGACCTCGCCCCGGTGCGCCGCCAGCGAATCGGCCTTGCCGAACTGGTCGCGCAACGACACCTCGCTGCCGGCATCTGCAGCCATGCCGCGCACGGCGCACAGCACCAGCAACAGCAGCGCAGGGACAGGACGCAGGGATGGCAGCGGTGCAACGGGCACGGACGGTACAACGCTCTCGGCACGTCACGGACGGACGCGATGCTCGCATTGTACCGGTGCCGCGCTTGCCGGTGCGCGCAGCGCGCGACTTTCAGGCGCAGGAAACCCGGCGGTGGCTCAGAACTGGAAGCGCCAGCCGACGTAGACCTCGTCGGTGTCCGGATCGATGTTGAACTGCAGGCCCGGCTGCGGCTCAGCCGGCATGAAGGATTCGCCGACCCGGCGGACGCCTCGCCCGCCCTGCTGGAGCAGGCTGGCGAAGATCTGCCGGATCTCGGATTCGCGGGCACTTGTCGTGACGATTTCTTCCAGCTCACCGGGAGCCGGCTGCAGGCCGTCGGCCATGACGGCTCCGGACTGCACGAGCAGCAGCGACACGAACAACGCGCGCAAAGCGTTCATTGAGATACCACCCGCTGTGAAACCGCGGCCCATTGCGGTTTCCGACCCGCGGCAACCTTAGCCGGGCACAGGGGGGCAAACGCCGACCGCGTTCACTGTTCAGGCGTACATCGGCAGGAAAAACCGGATTTGGTAAAACCGCCTCCGGATAAGTAATACGGAGCGAAAAAAAAAGGGAGCTTCCGCTCCCTTTTTCTCAGCGCACCTGAACCTCGATGGGCCGGGGCTTCCTGGCCTCGGTCTTCGGCATGCGTACGGTCAGCACACCGTCCTTGGCATCGGCCTGGATCTTGGCCTCATCGACATCTGCCGGCAGGCTGAAGCTGCGGGCAAAGCTGCCGTAGAAAGACTCGATCCGGTGGTGCTTCTCCTTGTCCTCGCGGGTCTCCAGCCGGCGCTCACCACGTATGGTGATCACGCCGTCGTGGACGGAAACATCGATGTCCTTTTTCTCGACTTCGGGCAGCTCCGCCCTGATCAGATAGGCCTCGGGCGTTTCCGAGATGTTGGCCACCGGCCGCCATTCAACTTCGGCCTGGTTCGACTCGCCAGCCGGCCGCGCCGACCGGCCCAGCACCCGGCTGTACTGATTGAAAAGGTCATCCAGTTCGCGCAAGGGGCTCCAGCTTACCAGCGTCATTACTGCGTCCTCCTCATGGGGTTTCGCGCGCCGTAACGCACGTCGCGCATGAGGCAGATATAGGGACGCCGGCGGACTTTTCAATAGCCGGCCGGCAAGCGCGGACCTCAGCCGTCCAGCGCCTTGCGCAGCGCGTCGATCAGGTCCTCGGCATCCTCCAGCCCGACCGACAGGCGTACCAGCCCGTCCGTGATCCCGACCCGGCGGCGCTCGGCCTCTTCCACATCGGCATGGGTCATGGTCACCGGATGGGTGATCAGCGACTCGACCGAACCGAGGTTCTCGGCCAGCGTCCAGAGCTTGATGCGGTCCATCAGGGTCTTGCCGGCCACCAGGCCGCCCTTGACCTCGAACCAGATCATCGCGCCAAAGCCTGAAGCCTGGCGTTTGGCCAGTTCGTGCTGCGGAAAGCTCGCGAGGCCCGGATAGCGGACCTGGGCGACCTTCGGGTGCGACTCGAGGAAGCGGGCAATCGCCATGGCATTGGCAGCCTGCCGGTCCATGCGCACCGACAGGGTCTTGCAGCCCTGCAGCGTCAGCCAGGCCACCTGCGGCGACATGATCATGCCGGTGGCATTCATGATGAAACGCACCGCGTTGCCCTGCGCCTCGTTGCTGACGATGATCGCACCGCCGACCGTGGCGTTGTGCCCGTCGAAATATTTGGTGGTGCTGTGCACGACCATGTCGGCGCCGAGTTCCAGTGGCCGCTGGTAGTAAGGCGTGAGGAAAGTATTGTCGACGGCATGCGGGATGCCGCGCTCGCGGGCCAGCGCTGACACTGCCGCGAGATCGGTGAGCTTGAGCGTGGGGTTGGCCGGTGTCTCGGTGAGGATCAGCCTGGTGTTGCTGCGTATCGCCTTGCGCAGACTCTCGATGTCGGAGGTGTCGACGAAGGAAAACTCCACGCCGAAACGCGAATAGATCTTCGTGCTCAGGCGGTAGGTGCCGCCGTAGACCACATCCGAAATGATCGCGTGGTCGCCGGCATTGAGATAGGCGAGGAACAGGCCATTGATGGCCGCCATCCCGGTACCGAAGCAGATGCAGTCGCTGCCGCCTTCGAGGTCGGTCAGCTTCTGTTCGAGTGCGCGCACGGTGGGGTTGGCGGAGCGCGAGTAGGAGTAACCCTTGGCCAGGTACTGGTCCACCGATTCCTGCACGTAGGTCGTGGTCTGGTAGATCGGCGTGAGGATGGCGCCGGTCAGTGGATCGGGCACGACGCCGGCATGCACCTGGCGCGTGGTGAATCCGGGCTTGGCCTGCCCCGCGGGGCGCTTCTCGCTACTCATGGTCTGGAACTCCTGGCCACCCTGCCCTGCGGCATCCGGGTGCTTCACTTGGCTTCGGGGCCGCATAGTCTATACGGGAAGCCGCTTGCGGCCATCACCGGGTCGGCCGTGAATGCCGGTTGGCGGCTTGCCCGGGGACCCTGCTTTGGCCGATCATGAAAGCCATGCTGCGGAGGAATTCATGAGCGACAGCGCCTGGCAGGTCTTCAAGGTCGATGAACTCGCCGCTCGCGTGGCCGGCAAGGAGCCGAGGTTTCTGGAGTTTTTGCGCGTCCCGACGCTGTCCTGCGCGGTCTACCGGCTGCCCGCCGGCGCCCGCGACATGCAGGCCCCGCACCTCGAAGACGAGGTCTACTTCGTGGTCAGCGGCCGGGCCCGGTTGCGGGTGGGCGCCCAGGAACACGAAGCCGTGCCGGGCAGCATCCTCTATGTGAAAGCCACGTCCGAACACTCGTTCTTCGACATCGAGGAAGACCTGACCCTGATCGTGGTCTTCGGCCAGTCCAAACCCCTCTGGCAAAGCTAGGAAGGCTAGGTGCCGCGAAGCTAGGTGCCGGGTTTGGCTTATTTGGCTTATTTGGCTTATTTGGCTTATTTGGCTTATTTGGCTTTGAACCCGGCACTCCTCAGAACTGACTGTCGGGAAAGGCCACCAGCGCATCGGCACCGGCCTCGATGGCACGCAAACAGGCCGTAGCCAGTGGCGAGAACTGTCCGGCGTAGAAGTCCGCAGTAACCAGTTTTGCCATCAGGAATTCCCGCTCGGCCGCACTCGTCGCCGCACCGGCCGCCAGCCGCTCGCTGGCGATGACTGCTCCACGCGCCAGCTGCCAGCCACCGGTGACCGTACCGAGCAGCATCAGCATGCTGCAGGCGACAGCACCCGGCACCGCCGGATTCTTCGCATGATTCGCGGCCAGCCAGCGACCCGCAGCCTCGACGCTGGCGCAGCCTTCGGCATGCGCCTTGCGCACCGTCGCAAGCGCCGGATGGCGGGCGAGATCCGCATCCGTCGCGCGCATTTCAGCGAGCAGCGCGACCAGCGAGGCGCCACCATCGCGCAGGATCTTGCGCGCGACCAGGTCGTTGGCCTGGATGCCGGTGGTGCCTTCATAGATCGTCGTGATGCGCGCATCGCGCAGGTACTGCGCGGCGCCGGTTTCCTCCACATAGCCCATGCCACCGTGGATCTGCACGCCCAGCGAAGCCAGCACCTGGCCGATCTCCGTGGACCAGCCCTTGACCACCGGCGTCATCAACTCCACCCGCGCCCGGTGTTTCGCACGCGTCGCCGGATCGGGATGCCGCATGCTGATGTCGAGGTCGGCCGCCGTGACATAGGCGATGCTGCGCATCGCCTCGATGTATGACTTCATCGTCAACAGCATGCGCCGCACATCGGCGTGCTGGATGATCGCAGCCCTGCCGTCCTGTCCCGGCACCTTGCCCTGCACGCGCTCGCGCGCATAGTCACGCGCCTGCTGATAGGCGCGCTCGGCAACCGCCACGCCCTCGAGTCCGACGCCCAGGCGGGCGTGGTTCATCATGGTGAACATCGCCGCCAGGCCATTGTTGGCCTCGCCGACCAGGTAACCGACCGCATTCTCGAAGGCCATCACGCAGGTCGGACTGCCGTGTATGCCGAGCTTGTGCTCGACCGATACCGGACGCACCGTGTTGCGCTCACCCGGTGTGCCATCGGCATTCAACAGGAACTTCGGCGCGAGGAACAGCGAAATGCCGCGCACGCCGGGCGGCGCATCCGGCAGGCGCGCCAGCACCAGGTGCACGACATTTTCCGTCATGTCGTGGTCACCCCAGGTGATGAAGATCTTCTGCCCGGTGATGCGGTAGTGATCGCCTTCAGGCACCGCCTGTGCCCGCAGGGCGGCGAGATCGGAGCCGGCCTGCGGCTCGGTCAGGTTCATGGTGCCGGTCCATTCACCGGCCACCATCTTTGGCAGATAGGCCTTGCGCAGCGCATCCGAGGCGTGGGCCTCGATGGCACGGGCCGCGCCCTCGGTGAGCAGCGGGCACAGCGACCAGGCGAGGTTCGCGGAACACCACATTTCCTCGACGGCCACGCCGAGCAGGAACGGCAGGCCCTGCCCGCCGTACTCGGCGGGTGCCGTCAGACTGGCCCAGCCACCGGACTGGTACTCGCGGTAGGCAGCCTTGAATTCCGCAGGAACGATCACCCCGTCGTTCTCGACCCGGCTGCCCTGCCGGTCACCGACCGTATTGGTGGGTGCGATCACATCGCTGGCGAGTTGCGCCGCCTGCTCGAGGATGGCTTCGACGAGGTCGGGCGTGGCTTCCTCACAGCCCGGCAGGCACGCCACCCGGTCGAGGCCGGCAAGCTCGCGGATCACAAACAGCATTTCGCGGACGGGACCGTGATATTCAGGCATCGTTCTCTGGCTCTGCTATGTGCATCCCCGGGGACAAAACCCTCAGGAGGCGCGTTGACGGGACTCCCGGCGACGATCCGTTTCCAGCAATAATTTCTTGCGCAGACGGATACTTACCGGCGTTACCTCGACGAGCTCATCATCATCGATGAACTCCAGTGCCTGCTCGAGGGAGAGGCGTATCGGCGGCGTCAGCAGGATGTTCTCGTCCGACCCGGCCGCGCGGATATTGGTCAGCTGCTTGGCCTTGGTCGGATTCACGACCAGGTCGCTGCCCCGGCTGTGTATGCCGCAGATCATACCTTCATAGACCGCTTCGCCGTGACCGATGAACAGGCGGCCGCGCTCCTGCAGATTGAACAACGCATAGGCCAGCGCCTTGCCGGTCACCATCGAGACCAGCACGCCGTTGTTGCGCTGACCGATCGCGGCCGGTACGCGGCGATCGTATTTCTCGAAGACGTGATAGATGAGCCCGGTGCCCGTGGTACAGGTCAGGTACTCGGTACGGAAGCCGATCAGGCCGCGGGCCGGAATGCGGTACTCCAGGCGCAGGCGGCCGGTGCCATCGGGCGTCATGCTCAGCAACTCGCCCTTGCGCTCGGCCAGCCGGCTCATCACCGCACCCTGGTGCTGCTCTTCGAAATCACAGGTGACCTGCTCCCAGGGCTCACAGCGCACGCCATCGATTTCCTGCTCGATCACCTCGGGCCGGGACACCGCCAGCTCATAGCCTTCGCGACGCATGTTCTCGATCAGGATCGACAGGTGCAGTTCGCCACGACCGGATACGCGGAACTTGTCCGGGTCATCGGTCTGCTCCACACGCAGCGCCACGTTGTGTTTCAGTTCGCGATCCAGCCGCTCCTTGATGTGCCGGCTGGTCAGGAACTTGCCTTCCTTGCCGGCGAACGGCGACTTGTTCACGCAGAAGGTCATGCTGATGGTGGGTTCATCGACCTTGAGCGGCGGCAGCGCCTCGGGCACTTCGCGGTCGCAGACCGTATCGGAGATATAGAGTTCCTCGATGCCGCTGAACACCACGATGTCGCCGGCACTTGCCGACTCCACGCGATAGCGGTCCAGGCCGAGGAAGCCGTACAGCTCGCCCAGCCGTCCGCTGCGGACCTTGCCATTGGCACCGACGATGCTGACCGTCGAACCGGCAACCGCGCGACCGCGCGTGATGCGGCCGATCCCGAGCATGCCCACATAGGAGTCGTAGTCGAGGCTGGAGACTTGCAGCTGCAGCGGGCCGTTTGGATCCACCTTCGGCGGCGACACGTGCTTCACGATGGCCTCGAACAGCGGCGTCATGTCGCCGGAACGCACGGTGGACTCCGTGCCGGCATAGCCGTTCAGCGCCGACGCGTAGATCACCGGGAAGTCGAGCTGGGCATTGGTTGCGCCGAGCCGGTCGAAGAGTTCGAAGGTTGCGTCGAGCACCCAGCCCGGACGGGCACCGTCACGATCGACCTTGTTGATCACGACGATGGGCGTGAATCCGAAGGCGAAGGCCTTCTGGGTGACGAAGCGGGTCTGCGGCATCGGGCCATCGACGGCATCGACCAGCAGCAGCACGCAGTCAGCCATCGACAGCACGCGCTCGACCTCACCGCCAAAATCCGCATGGCCCGGCGTATCGATGATGTTGATGAAGTACTCGCCCCAGGTGATCGCGGTGTTCTTGGCGAGGATGGTGATGCCGCGTTCCTTCTCCAGGTCGTTGGAGTCCATGGCCCGCTCGGGCAGATGGAAGCGCGCATCGAGGGTACCCGACTGGCGCAACAGCTTGTCGACCAGCGTGGTCTTGCCATGGTCGACATGCGCAATGATGGCAATATTGCGCAGCTTGTCAGTCGCTTTGATCGCGGAGTTGTTCATCAGGGGGTGCCGGGGGTACGAAAGGCCGCGAATTATAGGGGAGAATCCGCAGCCAGTACGCACCAATGTGAGCCTTTTGGCGCAGGAGCGTGTGGTGAGCGGTGTAAACTCGCAGCCGTGACCGGGAGGCTGGATGCGCAGGAACCGGGTAAATCCGCAGGGCCAAGGCCCTTTTCAGGCTGCCTCATGCCGGCTTGCGGCGCTGCTGGTCGGCGCTGGCCTGCTGTTCCTGGCCGGGTGTGCCGGAGCCCCCAGGACTGCCGATCAGGCCGCCCGGGCACCGGTTTCCGCCCCGCTGCCTGCCCCCGCGCCCTCCGCCCCCGTACTCGACCCGCTGCGCGCGCAGGTCATTTTCACGGCCATGCAGATGGTCGGCGTTCCCTATCTGTGGGGCGGCAGCACACCCGCCGGCTTCGATTGCAGCGGCCTGGTGCAATACGCGTATTCGAATGCGGGACTGCAGCTGCCACGCACCGCTGCCGACCAGTTTGCCGCGGCCACACCCCTGACCATCGAGGACGCGGTCGCCGGCGACCTGCTGTTCTTCAACGATCGCAGTCGCACCTCGCACGTCGCCATCTACCTGGGTGAAGGCCGGTTCGTGCACGCCCCGAATGGCGGCAACCGCGTTTCGCTCGATGATTTGCAGACTTCCTACTGGCGCACGCACTTCAGCGGCGCCGGACGGGTCATCCCGCCGGACGGGCTCAGATCGTGCCCAGATACCACTCGTAGTCGAGATTGCTGACCTGGGCGTGGAAGGCCTCCGCCTCATGCCGGCGGGCCAGGCTGAACACGCGGCAGAACTCCGCCCCCAGGTAGCCCGGCAGCAAGCGGCCTGCAGCGAAGGCATCCAGCGCGGTCTCCCAGCGTGGTGACAGGCTGACCTCCTCCGCCATCACCTCGCCCTCGCCGATCATGCGCGGTGGCTCGATCTGCTGCGCAAGTCCCGCATGGACCCCGGCCAGGATCGCTGCCATCGCCAGGTAGGGATTGCAGTCGGCACCGGCCACCCGATGCTCGAGGCGCAGGTTGCGCTCATCCGACATGGGAATGCGCACCGCAACGTGACGATGATTGACTCCCCAGTTCGGCGCGATCGGCGCAAAGCAGCCGGGCCGGATCCGGCGGTAGGAATTGGCATTGGGCGCAAAGATGGCCAGCGATTCCGGCATGGCCGCCAGCAGGCCGCCGACGGCATGGCGGAGATTCCTGCCGTAACCCCCCGCCAGCGGTTCTGGCGGGGGCTGTGCAAACACATTGCGGCCATCCCGGTCGACGAGACTGAGGTGCACGTGCATCCCGGAACCGTCGAGCTCCGCGAAGGGCTTCGCCATGAAGGTCGCGGCCAGGCCGTGCTTCTGCGCAACCCCGCGAATCAGCCGACGCAGCAGTATCGCGTGGTCGCAGGCGGCGAGCGCATCGGCGACGTGTTGGAGGTTGATCTCGAACTGGCCTGCACCGTACTCCGAGACGATGCTGCCGACAGGAATCCGCTGCGTTTCACAGGCCGCGGTGATCTCCGCAAACAGCGGATCAAGGTCGTGCAGATCCTCGAGACTGTAGACGCGCGGCCCCACCGACCGGCGCTGCGTGCCCGGCACACGCCCCTGCCAGGCCCTGGGCGCTTCGCCTGAGGTGTCATCCAGCAGGTAGAACTCGTACTCGACGGCGACCACGGGCGTCAGCCCAAGTTCTTCAAAACGGCGCAGGACCCCGGCCAGCACATGCCTGCCATCGGCAAAAAAAGGCCGGCCATCGCGGTGCTCCATGCCCAGCAGGCACTGGCCGGGCTGCGTCCCTGACCAGGGCACCGGCACCAGGGAACCGGGTACCGGGCGACAGACATGATCGGGATCGCCATCGTCCGAGCCATGGCAGAGCCCGTCGATCAGCGCACCGCGACTGTCGAGCAGGATGCCGGTGGCCGGAAAGGCGATACCGTCGCGCCAGAGTGACGCCAGTTCACGGCGGCTGATGCGCTTGCCACGCAAAATACCGTTGAGGTCCGGCAGCAGCAGTTCAACCGCCCGGGTATCCGGCCAGGCGGCGAGGAAACCGCGGACCTCATCGACGGGTTCGTCGTTCATGGCGCTATTCCTGACTCATGCCGGGATTCTGACCAATCCCGGCCGCCGCGTCGATCCTGATACCATTCCGGCACGCAGACGCAGGGCATGAAATGAACAATCCGGCACACTCGCACATCCTGACCGTCGTATGCCCCGACAAGATCGGCATCGTGGCCGCAGTCGCCGGCTACCTGACATCACGGAAGTATTTCATCGAGGAATCGTCCCACTTCGGCGACAGCGATACCGGCACCTTCTTCATGCGCACCCGCTTCGTCGCGCCCGATACGGGCTTTTCCCGCACCGGCTTTGCCAGCGGCTTTGCCGACATCGCGCGCGAGTTCGCCATCGAGTGGCAGGTGCATGACACCGCGGTATTGCCGCGCGTGCTGATCATGGTTTCCCGCTACGACCACTGCCTCAACGACCTCCTGTACCGCTACCGTACCGGCGCGCTGAAGATGGCGATTCCGGCCATCATCTCCAATCACATGGACCTCGCCGGGCTGGCCAGCTGGCACAAGGTGCCTTTCTTCCACATACCGGTGTCGCCGGAAACGCGCCAGGGTGCCGAAGAGCGCCTGATGGACATCGCCGGCGACACGCAGGCCGAGCTGATCGTGCTGGCCCGCTACATGCAGGTCCTGTCGCCGGCGGTCTGCGCGCGGTATCCGGGACGCATCATCAACATCCATCACTCCTTCCTGCCCGGCTTCAAGGGCGCGAAGCCCTACCACGAGGCCCACCGGCGCGGCGTCAAGCTGATCGGCGCAACCGCGCACTATGTGACGGCAGACCTCGACGAAGGTCCGATCATCGAGCAGACGGTGGAGCGGGCAGACCACACCATGTCGCCCGACGACCTGGCCGCCATCGGCCGGGACGTGGAATCAATCACGCTGGCGCGGGCGGTCAAGCTGCATATCGAGCATCGCGTTTTCGTGAACGGCAGCAAGACGGTCGTGCTGCGCTGAGGGCAGCGCGGCGCGGACACAGCGGGAATCAGGCGCTCTTGCGGGCCTGGACCACCGGACGCAACAACACAGCCAGCTCGCGCAGCGTCTTTTCGGTGGTCGGCCAGTCGATGCAGCCGTCCGTGACCGATACACCGTAGCGGAGCTTGCTGCGATCAGCCGGGATGTCCTGGTTGCCGGCCTCGAGATTGCTTTCCAGCATGAGGCCGATGATCGACCTGTTGCCGTTGACGATCTGCTCAATGCAGTCACGCGCCACCAGCGGCTGCAGCGAGGGATCCTTGTTCGAGTTGCCGTGACTGCAGTCGA
>JAHDYM010000143.1 GCA_023383705.1 Gammaproteobacteria bacterium
GCGGATGAAACAGGCAGGTCGGATGGAACTGCACGAACTCCATGTTGGCGACCCGGCAGCCGGCCCGCCAGGCCATGGCGATGCCGTCACCGGTCGAGGTGTCGGGGTTGGTCGTGTACAGGTAGACCTTCGAGGCACCACCGGTGGCCAGGACCACTGCGCGCGCGGCGAGGGCCTCGACCTGGCCCGTGCTGCGGTTGAGCGCATAGGCACCGACACAGCGATTGCGCCCCGGCAGCCGGAGCTTTTCCGTGGTGATGAGGTCGATGCCGATGCGGTCGTCGAGTATGCGGATGCCGGCGTGTGCCTCGGCACGCGCCGCCAGCTGGGTGATCACGGCATCGCCGGTGGCATCCGTGGTGTGTACGACGCGCCGGCGGGAGTGGCCGCCCTCGCGCGTGAGGTGCAGGTCCTTCGGGCGGCTGTCATCGACCGGCGTGAACTGCACGCCCTGGTCGATCAGCCAGCGGATTGCGCCGGGTGCCTTGTCGACGACGAGCTTGACGGTTTCTGCCTTGCAGAGTCCGGCACCTGCGGTGTGGGTATCGGCAGCGTGCTCGGCGGGGGAGTCTTCAGGGTCGATGGCCGCGGCGATACCGCCCTGGGCCCAGGCGCTCGCGCTTTCAGCCGAGGGCCGCTTGCGCAGGACGCCGACTGACAGGCCGGAGTTGGCCAGGCGCAGGGCCGTCGAGAGGCCACCGAGCCCGCCACCGATGACGAGCACGTCAAACCGGGATGTGGGTGTCATCGACTGGCGTCCGCCGGCTTCAGTCGCGGGCGGCACTGCGGCCAACCGCCAGCATGCGTTCCAGCGACAGCCTGGCGCGCTGTGCGACATCGGCCGGCACTTCGATTGCCGGACTCAGGGTTTCCAGGGCGGCGAGGATCCTCGGCAGCGTGATGCGCTTCATGTGCGGACACAGGTTGCAGGGCTGGATGAACTCCACATCGGGAAACTCGACGGCAACATTGCCGGCCATCGAGCACTCGGTGATCATCGCCACCTGCTTCGGGTGCACCTTGCCCACGTGTTCGATCATCGCGGAGGTGGAACCGACGTAGTCCGCCTCCTGCAGGACATCGTCGGGACACTCGGGGTGCGCCATGACGTGGATGCCGGGATGCATGCTGCGGAACTCGCGCAACTCGGCGCCGGAGAAGCGTTCGTGTACCTCACAGGCGCCTTCCCACATCACCAGTTCAACCCTGGTCTGGCTGGCGACGTACTGCCCCAGGAACTGGTCGGGGATGAAGATCACCTTGTCGACACCCAGCGACTCGACGACCTGGACCGCATTGGCCGAGGTGCAGCAGATGTCGGATTCGGCCTTAACCTCGGCCGAGGTGTTGACGTAGGTCACAACCGGGAGTCCCGGGTGACGGGCGCGGAGGGCGCGCACATCGGCAGCGGTAATCGATGCCGCCAGGGAACAACCGGCAGCCAGGTCCGGCAGCAATACCGTCTTCTCGGGGCTGAGGATCTTGGCGGTCTCGGCCATAAAGTGCACGCCGCACATCACGATGACCTCGCCCTCCGTGCGGGCTCCGAACTGGGCCAGGCCGAGCGAGTCACCGGAGAAGTCGGCGACCCCGTGGAAGATCTCCGGGGTCATGTAATTATGTACGAGAATCAGTGCCTTGCGCTCACGTTTCAAGTGATTTATCGCGGCGATCAGTGGCGCATGCACCGGCCATTCAACCTCGGGTATGACATGCCGGACCCGCTCGTAAAGGTCGTGGGTTTCACGCTCTATCTCGGCAGTGAAGGCAAGTGTCATTCGCTTGTCTCGACAGTGATTGGCGCAACGGGGGCGCAGGGGCGAGCAGTATAAGCCACCAGCCGGTCTCTGCGATCTGCGAGGGGGGTCACGCCGCACGTCAGCGAATTTGGTCAGAATTTCAGCGGTTTAGATGCATTGCAAGCTGGGTTATGGCCGAGGCATCCGCACAGGATCAGGTTCTCGCGGACTACGCTGCGTTGCTGCGTATCCTGCTGCCGGAGGCCTGTGGCTTTTTTTGCTACAGCCGGGATGGTGCCGCGATCTGGAAGGATCCGGGTTCCGGTGTCATCGCTACCGATCCCGGCTACGAGTCTGCGCTGGCCGGGTTCCGCAACGCTGAATGCAAACTGCCGGAGCGGGTGAGCCTCGCTCGTGGCGCTGCCTATCTGCTGCCCCTGCGCAGCGAGAAGGACCAGATGCTGGGTGTCCTGACGATCCTCGTCGAGCCGCCCGGAAGCCAGATGGATGCCGGACGCTGCCTCGAACTGGCCCGTCCCGCGGTACAGACACTGCAACGCGAGCTGAGCCTGCGTTTCCGGCTGCTGGACAGCTATCGCAAGCTCAATGTGCAGGCCGCCGAGGAACGCCTGCTGCACGATGTGGATCGCCTGGCGCACGAGGATCTGGACTGCAATCACGTGCTCGGCAAGGTGCTGGCGCTTTGTCGCCACTACCTGCAGGTTGATTCGGCAGCCCTGCTGGTACCGGACCGGCGCATTGCCCTGATCCAGGGCGATGGCCTGACGCAGGCCGAGCTCTCGACCATGCTCGATGCCAGCATCGAGGTGCAACGTCGGGAGGGATCGCGCATGGTGGCGCCGGACAAGTGGTTTGGTCCCGACCTGTACACCATCAATATCTGTCACGGCGAAAAGCGCCAGGCCGGGATTCTTGCCCTGGCTGGCTGGCGTACGGCTGACTTCAGCCAGCGTCGGCGCTCGCGGGTGGCGCGCTACCTGGCCTCACACATCGAGGCTGTCCTCGAGCAGGGCTTCGACAGCCTTACCGGGTTCATGGCCTGGCCGAGCTTTGAGAACCTGCTCGGCACGATGGGGCAGGCATCGGGCGACAGTGGTTACACGGTGTTGTACTTCGACATGGACCGTTTGCACGTCGCCAACGACACGCTGGGCCGTGAAATCGGTGACGAGATCCTCGCCAGTTTCGCGCGCATCGTGCGCGAGGAACTGCCGGAGTGCCTGCTCACGCGCATCACCAGCGACAGTTTTGCCGCCCTGCTGATGGACTCGGATATCGAGAGCGGCCGACGCCATGCAGAGACCATCTGCAGCCGCGTCCGCCAGCTTGAATTTGGCAGCGGTGACCGGATTTACCGCGCGTCGGTGAGCATCGGCGTTGGACCGCTGGGTGGCGGCGCAGGGGATGAAAGCGGGCCGCTTGCCGCGGCCAAGGTGGCCTGCGGGGCGGCCAAGGACCGGGGGCGCGGACGCGTGGAGGTTTACGAGGCGGCTGATGAGTCGATCATCCAGCGCTTCGACAACATCCGCCTGGTCGGGCAGATCCGCAACGCCATCGAGTCAGACCGCCTGATGCTGGTGGCGCAGCCGATCATGCCGGTCAGGGAAAACGCGGCCAATCCCTACTGCGAGGTGCTGGTCCGATTCCTGG
Organism: Gammaproteobacteria bacterium; assembly: GCA_023383705.1. Classification (GTDB taxonomy): domain Bacteria; phylum Pseudomonadota; class Gammaproteobacteria; order Steroidobacterales; genus SHZI01. The sequence goes on from JAHDYM010000143.1 coordinate 3,411, forward strand.
ACGACGA
>JAHDYM010000144.1 GCA_023383705.1 Gammaproteobacteria bacterium
CCCAGGATGCTCGGCCGCTTGCCGAAGTCCTTGCGGATCCGCTTCTTGTCGGTAAAGGAAAAAGTCATGACGCAGCACCTCTGTCAGGGCACCCGTAGCCGGAAAACGTGGAGACGCGGCCAACGGCCGGTACTTTTCGCACCGGCCGTGGCCACAAACTCCCAAATCGCATCAGCGCGAGCCTCTCAGCCCGCACTGGTCGTAAAGCATCAGCCCGCAACCGCTCACTTGATCTCTGCGGTAGCGCCGGCTTCTTCGAGCTGCTTCTTGATGGACGCAGCGTCTTCCTTCGAGACGGCTTCCTTGACGACCGACGGCGCACCTTCGACCAGGTCCTTGGCTTCCTTGAGGCCGAGGTTGGTGATGGCGCGGATCGCCTTGATGACGCCAACCTTGTTTTCGCCGAAGGCCTTGAGGGTCACCGTGAATTCAGTCTGCTCCTCGACTGCAGCAGCAGCGGCGGCACCACCACCCACGGCAGCGACGGCTACCGGTGCGGCGGCTGATACGCCCCAGGATTCCTCGAGCATCTTCACGAGCTCGACGATCTCCATGATGGGCTTTGCGCTCAGTTCGCTGAGCAGTTCCTGGTTCGAAAGAGCCATGGTCAAATCTCCTTGAGTATCTGTTTTAGGTCGGTTATCCGAATACAGTAAAAACTGACTGGTCAGTGTCGGTATGCAGCCTCAGGCAACCGTCTCTGCCTTTCCGCGCGCTGCAAGCACGCGCGCAACGAGTGCGGGCGGCTCGGCAAGCGTACGAACCAGCTTGGCAGCTGGCGCCTGCAGGACGCCGAGCAACATGGCCCGGGCCTGGTCAAGCGTGGGCAGACTCGCGAGTCGCTCGAGATCGGCCGGACCATAAAGCGCGCCACCGATGGCGACGGCTTTGGTAACCAGCTTTTCATTGCCCTTGGCGAAATCCTTGAAGATCCGGGCAGCAGCGCCTGGATCTTCGCGGGAGAACGCCAGGATGAGCGGACCCTTGAGGGTGTCCTTGAGGCATGCAAACTCGGTGCCTTCAACGGCTCGTCTGGCGAGGGTGTTCTTGACCACACGGACGTAGACACCCTGGCTGCGGGCCTTGGCCCGCAGTTCGGTGATCTGCGCCACTGACATGCCGCGATACTCAGCCGCTATGGCTGACAGCGCGGATGCGGCGATCGCGTTCACCTCTTCGACAAGAGCCTGCTTGTCTTCGAGTCGCAATGCCATCGTTTACTCCTGATGCGAAAGTCACTGTCACCGCCATCCACCCTTGCGGGCAGCTTGCGGCTCCGATGGCGGCCGTCACCAGGCTGTCCTGATTCGGGTAACACCATCTGCGCAGGCCACTCGTCACTCGAGGCCATTAAGGTGTCGGGAAAATGCCCTTCACCACCTGCGGTCTTCGATGTTGCGTTCGCGGATCCCGAGTGCGGGTCCCGCGAAACCAGCCAGAGAGTCGGCTCGACCCCCGGCTTTCGTTGCCGTCAACCCCGTTGTGGCAGGGAGCGCGGCATTCCTTGTTGTCAGCGGCCTCAGATGTCCAGGCTGGCCTGATCGACCACCACGCCGGGACCCATGGTCGAGGACACGGTGAGGCGCTTCAGGTACTGGCCCTTTGCCGCTGGCGGCTTGACCTTCTTGATGTCGTTCAGCAATGCGAGCAGGTTGTCGCGCAGGGCGCCAACCTCGAAACTGGCCTTACCGATCGGGCAGTGCACCACACCGCCCTTGTCAGCACGGAAACGGACCTGGCCAGCCTTCGCGTTACGTACGGCGACCTCGACGTCCTGGGTAACCGTACCGACCTTGGGGTTGGGCATCAGGCCACGCGGACCGAGCACGCGGCCCAGCTGGCCGACGATGCGCATCGCGTCCGGCGTTGCAATGACCGTATCAAAGTCGATTGATCCGGCCTTCATCTGTTCGGCGAGGTCATCGAAACCCACCACATCGGCGCCTGCCGCGCGGGCCTTGTCGGCATTCTGACCCTGGGCAAACACTGCGACACGGACGGTCTTGCCCGTCCCGTGAGGCAGCAGCGCGGAGCCGCGCACGACCTGGTCGGACTTCTTCGCGTCGATGCCGAGATTGATGGCAACATCAACCGTCTCGGCAAACTTGGCTGTGGCCAGTTCCTTGACCAGTGCCAGCGCCTCGTCGATCGCATAGCTCTTGTCGGCCGCTATCTTGCCCTGCCAGGCCTTGGTACGTTTGCTCTGTGCAGACATCTCAGACGCCCTCCACGTCAAGGCCCATACTGCGGGCGCTACCGGCAATCGTGCGGACTGCCGCATCCATTCCGGCCGCGGTGAGATCGGGCATCTTGGCCTTGGCAATTTCCTCGAGCTGCTGGCGAGTAACCTTGCCAACCTTCTTGGTATTCGGGGTACCGCTGCCCTTGTCCAGGCCGAGGGTCTTTTTCAGCAGGACCGCGGCCGGCGGGGTCTTGATGACAAAGGTGAAGCTGCGGTCGTTGTAGACCGTGACAACCACCGGCATGATCAGCCCGGCTTCCATCTTCTGGGTCTGCGCGTTGAACGCCTTGCAGAACTCCATGATGTTCACCCCGGCCTGACCGAGGGCAGGACCTATGGGCGGACTGGGATTCGCCTTGCCGGCAGGGACCTGCAGCTTGACGTACTTGTCGACTTTCTTGGCCATCAGACTTTCCTTTCAGTGGGTACAAACGCCTCATCAGAGGCTCCCCGTACCACCCCTGGAGGGGCGGCGTTAACCCGGTCTCAGCCCTTCTCTACCTGGCTGAAATCGAGCTCCACTGGTGTAGACCGGCCCAGAATCTGGACGGCTACCCGAAGCTTGTTCTTCTCGTAGTTGACCTGCTCGACGACACCGTTGAAATCATTGAACGGACCGTCGGTAACACGCACGACCTCACCCGGCTCGAACAGCACCTTCGGCCGCGGCTTGTCCACGCCTTCCTCGACCCGGTGCAGGATTGCGTTTGCCTCTGCATCGGTAATCGGCGCCGGCTTGTCGCTCGACCCGCCGATGAACCCCAGCACTTTCGGTACTTCCTTGACCAGGTGCCAGGTTTCGTCATCCATCTCCATCTGCACGAGGACATAGCCGGGGAAGAACTTGCGCTCGCTCTTGCGCTTCTGTCCCTCGCGCATCTCGACCACTTCTTCGGTAGGCACGATCACCTTGCCGAACTTGTGCTCGAGCCCGTCCCGCTTGACCCGCTCTTCGAGAGACCGTTTGACCTTGTTCTCGAAGTTGGAGTACGCGTGAATCACATACCAGCGGAGCGCCATGAGCTTCAGGTCCCCTGGCCGGTAACAGCGCGTGTAATCATCAGCAGCACGAAATCCAGACTCCAGAAGAAAAAGCC
>JAHDYM010000027.1 GCA_023383705.1 Gammaproteobacteria bacterium
TCTGGAAGGATTCGACCAGCCCCGCCTCGCGCCAGTGCCGGCGCAGCAGGCGATGGGCGAGACCGTGAAAGGTACCGATCCAGAGGTGGTTGACCGGCGCGTCCAGCAGGTCCTGGATGCGGCTGCGCATCTCGGCGGCAGCCTTGTTGGTGAAAGTGACAGCGAGTATGCCGAGCGGTGAGACCTGCTCGACCTGGATCAGCCATGCGATCCGGTGCACCAGCACGCGGGTCTTGCCGCTGCCGGCACCCGCCACCACCAGCAGGGGTGACTGCGCGGCCGTGACGGCGTCGCGTTGCGCGTCGTTGAGCTGGTCGAGGATCGGCGTGACGTCCATGTCTCAGGCCGGTTGCAGCTTGTCGTCAAACGAGGCCGCGTGATTCAGGTTGATCACCGCCAGCAGCAGCAAGGCAGCCACGCCATTGTGTGCGGTGGCGAGCGGCAGCGGCAGCCCGAACCAGACCACGCCCGCGCCGATGAGTACCTGCAGGCTCACCGCAGCCAGCACCAGTGTCGCCGCCTGCCGCACCGCTGCCGCCTGGCTGCGGCGGAAGTACAAGGCGATCAGCAACAGCGCCGTGAAGGTGGCGAGCGCGCCGAGCCGATGGACGAAGTGGATGGCCACCCGTGACGGCGCGTCCAGCACGCCGAACTCGTAGTTCACGCCCAGCCCGCGCCAGAGCACGAAACCTTCGGCGAAGTTGCTGTCTTCCGGCCACCACTGGCCCTGACAGGTCGGGATATCCGGGCAGGCCAGCGCTGCGTAGTTCGAACTGGTCCAGCCGCCGAGGGCGATCTGCACGACCAGGATCAGCAGCCCGCCGACTGCCAGCCAGGCCGTCCGGCGTGCTGCCCTTGCCTGCCTGCCTGGCCGTGATTCCAGCAGCAGCCAGCCGAGCAGGCCCAGCGTGGTGAGGCCGCCGAGCAGGTGTCCCATCACGATCAGCGGCTTGAGCAGCAGTGTCACCGTCCACATGCCCAGCAGGCCCTGGAAGATCACCACGCCCAACAGCACGGTGGGAAGCAGAACCGGCTGGCGCGGATCGCGCCGGTTCAGCCAGGCCAGCAGGGCCGCCAGCATGATGCTCATGCCGAGGCTGGTCGCGGCATAGCGGTGGATCATTTCGCGCCAGGCCTTGCCCGCTTCGATCGGCCGTTCCGGCCAGGCCTGTTGTGCCGAGTCCCGGGCGAGCTGATCGGCCGGCAACACCAGGTGGCCGTAACAGCCGGGCCAGTCGGGGCAGCCGAGTCCGGCGTCCGACAGCCGCACGTAGGCGCCCAGCACCACGACGACCAGGCAAAGGCCTGCGGCAACCCACAGGCAGCGGCGATACCAGAGCGCGTGATTCATCGTGCAGCCTCAGCCAATCGTCGAGGCCTTGAGCAGGAGGCTCAGGTCCTTGTGCATGTCTTTCATGGTCGTGCCGGCCGGATAACGCATCATGATATTGCCGAGTGGATCGACCACAAACACATCCGCCTCCCGGTGCTCACCCAGGGTCGCAAGTATCTTGCCACCACCGGTCACGGCAGCGTCGATCACGATGAGATCAGGGTGTGCGCCCTCGATGAGTTGCGCCTCCGGCATGCCGCCCGTAGTGATGAAATAGCGCTGGACGCGCGACATGTCCCGGCCGAGCGCCTGGCGCACCTGCCGGACTTCATAGAGCGCCTGCTGGCAAGCTTCTGCGCAGTTGCTGCTGCCGACGTAAAGCAGCGACCACTTGCCGGTGAACCGGGTGTTTGAGCCGTCCGGCAGCACCAGACTGCCGATGTCCAGGGAGGGCGGGTTTTCGATCAGGATGCCGTGCGCTACCGAACCTTCCGGACGCCAGCCATCGCCACCGAAAAAATAGAGATACATGGCGGTTGCAAACGGTCCGAGGAACAGCAGCGCGAGCAGGACCGGAATCAGCAGTTTGCTACGGGGTTGATTATCGGACATCGCTTCGGGCAATCCTGAGGTGGCGCCAGGCCAGAATGACAAAAAGTGCGACGACCGTGGCCGCCAGACCGAACCATTGTATTGCGTAGCCGAGGTGCTTTTCCGGTTCCATCAGTGCGGGTTTCCACTCGCGCACGAATCCGTCGCTCTCGCCCGGGTTCAGCAGCAGCTGGAAGTCGCGCAGCGCGTAGCCGGTCTGGGCCGATATTTCCGCCGTGGTCGGGAACAGCAGGCGCCGTGGCCAGGGCGAGTCGGGTATTTCTGCGCTGCCAGCCAGCCGCAGGGCCGGCCGTGGCAGGTAGTCGATGCGCCCGGTGACCGTACGCAGCCCGTCCGTGACCTCGATGCGGGGCAGCCGCGTGCGGTCGCCATCGGCGGGCACCCAGCCCCGGTTGACGAGCACGCGACCCTCGGCCGTGACGAACGGCGTGAGGACCTGGTAGCCGGCCTGGCCGGCGTGGCTGATGTTGTCGAGCAGCACCTGATGGCCGGGGTCGAAGTGGCCCTGCAGACGCAGCAGCTTGTAGCGTTGCGTCGCGGGGTCGCTCGCATTGAGGCCCTCGAGCGGCGTCTCGCCGGCTCCCTGTGCATACGCCGCAAAGAGCGCCCGCTTTTCCTCGGCGCGCCCGAGTTGCCAGAGGCCAAGGCTGCTGAACAGCCCGGTCCCGACCAGGGTCAGCAGGACCGCCCACACCGGTATGCGTTTAGCCGCTATGCTGTCCCGCTTCGACTCTTGTTGCAGACCCGGATCGATGCTCAAAGCCCTCGTAGTGTTCCTGCTCGCCGGGATCATCCTGAGCCTGTTCTCGGGCCTGTTCTTCCTCAATCAGGATCAGGGTGGTTCGCGCCGCATGGTACGGGCACTGACAGTCCGCATCACCTTGTCGGTGATCCTGTTTCTGGTGCTGGCGTATGCCTGGTTCAGTGGCCTCATCCAGCCCCACGGGGTGGGGCCGGGCTGAAGTCCTGCCGCGGGTTCGTGGCTACAGCCAGTAGACGAAAATAAACAGGCCGAGCCAGACCACGTCCACAAAGTGCCAGTACCAGGCAGTTGCCTCGAAGGCAAAATGCCGTGTCGGCGTGAAGTGCCCCCGCAGCACGCGCAGCAGCATCACCGACAGCATGATGGCGCCGATCGTGACATGCAGGCCGTGGAACCCGGTCAGCATGAAAAAGGTGCTGCCATAGATGCCGCTGCTCAGCTTCAGGTTGAGCTCGGAATAGGCATGGCCATATTCGTAGACCTGGAAGCCCAGGAAGACAAAGCCGAGCAGTACCGTGATGGCCAGGAACAGGGCCAGCATGCCCCGCCGGCCGTCCTTCAGCCCGTGATGGGCAATCGTGAGCGTGACACCGCTGGTCAGCAGGATGGCGGTGTTCAGTGCCGGAATGCCCCAGGCAGACATCGTCTCGAACTCGCCGCCGATCTTTGCCGGTCCGTTGGAGGGCCAGCTGCTGACGAAGTCGGGCCACAGGAAACTGTGGGTCACGGTTTCCGAGCCGATACCGCCGAGCCAGGGCAGGGCCAGCTGGCGCGCGTAGAGCAGCGCGCCGAAGAAGCAGGCAAAAAACATCACCTCGGACATGATGAACCAGATCATTCCCTGGCGGAACGAACGGTCTACCTGGTCGTTGTAGGCGCCCGATTCGCTTTCATTGACCACTTCGGCGAACCAGCGGAACACCATGAACAGGAGTAGCGCGGTACCGGCCACGATGACCGGCAGCGCCGAGTTTCCGTTCAGCAGCTGCGCGACGCCGACGAAGGCTATCGCCAGCCCCATTGAAGCGAAGACTGGCCAGCGGGTTCCGTGGGGAACGAAGTACTTATCTTGCGTGTGGGCCATGACGATATCTTCCTTGGGCAGTGTCCGGTCAGATGGTGGAGGCAACAACAGCAGCCTGGCCTGCAGCCTGCTTTTGAACAAAGAACGTGTAGGAAAGCGTTATGCGGTCGACGTACTCCGGCAGCTCCGGATCGACCATGAACTGCAGACCCATGTCCCGGCCCTCGCGGGCGTGGAATTTCTGGGCGGTGAAGCAGAAACACTCGGTTTTCTGGAAGTGCCTTGCGGCCGCTCCCGGCGCAACGCTGGGTACGGCCTGGCCCACCAGTTCCCGGTCAGCCAGGTTGCGTGCATGAAAGGTCGTGTCGTAGAGCTGGCCCGGATGAATCTCCATGGAGGTGACGGCCGGGTGGAACTCCCACGGCGCCTGTTCATTCACGATGGCAACGAACTCCACCGTGACCGTGCGCCCGGTATCCACCTGGACCCCTGCCGGTATCACGGCAACCGTCTCGCTGGTGCGTCCGCCCAGGCCGGTGATCTCGCACATCACGTCGTAGATCGGTACCAGCAGGAAACCGAAACCGAACATGCACGTCGCCATGATGACGAGTCGGGTAACGAGCTGTCGGTTGCCGTGCACGGAGGAGCTCATCCGACAATCTTCAGCGCAACGGCAACGATGTAGAGCACGAAGACCAGCACGGCAAAACCGCCCACCATCAGGGCATGGCGACGTATCCGCCGCTCCAGTTCAGGCTCGTTGTGGTGTCCGGTGCTCACTTGATCGGCGGGGGCTGGTCAAAGGTGTGATACGGAGCCGGCGAGGGCACCGTCCACTCCAGGCCTTCCGGATTGTCCCAGACCTGTGCGGTGGCCTGCTTGCCGCCACGGATGCACTTCACCACGACGTACACGAACATCAGCTGTGAAAAGCCGAACAGGAAGGCACCGATGCTGGACACGGCATTCCAGTCGGCAAACTGCGTCGCGTAATCCGGGATACGCCGGGGCATGCCGGCGAGTCCGAGGAAATGCTGCGGGAAGAAGGTGAGGTTGACGCCCACGGCCGACAGCCAGAAGTGGATCTTGCCCAGCGTCTCGTCATACATGTGGCCAGTCCACTTCGGCAGCCAGAAATAGGCACCACCGATCGCCGCGAACAGCGCACCAGGCACCAGCACGTAATGAAAGTGGGCGACGATGAAGTAGGTGTCGTGATACTGGAAGTCGAGCGGCGCCATGGCCATCATCACGCCGGAGAAGCCGCCGATCGAGAACAGGAACAGGAAGGCGATCGCAAACAGCATCGGCGTTTCGAAGGTGAGTGAGCCGCGCCACATGGTGGCAGTCCAGTTGAAGATCTTCACTGCCGTGGGGATGGCTATCAGCATCGTCGACATCATGAAGAACATCTGGCCGGCGAGCGGCATGCCGACCGTGAACATGTGGTGTGCCCAGACGATGCAGGACAGGAACGCGATGCCGGCTGTCGCATAGACCATCGACGAGTAGCCGAACAGCGGCTTGCGCGAGAAGGCCGGGATGATCTGCGAGATGATGCCGAAGGACGGCAGGATGATGATGTAGACCTCGGGGTGGCCGAAGAACCAGAAGATATGCTGGAACAGCACCGGGTCACCGCCACCGGCCGCCTGGAAGAAGCTGGTGCCGAAGAAGCGGTCGGTGAGCAACATGGTTACCGCACCGGCCAGCACCGGCATGACCAGCAGCAGCAGGTAGGCGGTGATCAGCCAGGTCCAGACGAACATCGGCATCTTGAGCAGGGTCATGCCCGGTGCCCGCATGTTCATGATGGTGACGATGACGTTGATGGCGCCGAGGATCGACGACATGCCGAGCAGGTGCACGGCGAAAATCGCGAAGGCCAGCGAATTGCCCGACTGCAGCACCAGCGGCGGGTAGAGCGTCCAGCCGGCTGCCGGGCCGCCGCCGTCCATGAACAGCGTGGACAGCAGGATCGTGCCGGCAAAGGGCAGGATCCAGAACGACCAGTTGTTGAGCCGTGGCAGCGCCATGTCCGGTGCGCCGATCATCATCGGGATCATCCAGTTGGCGAAGCCCACGAAGGCCGGCATGATCATGCCGAAGACCATGATCAGCGCGTGCATGGTCGTCATCTGGTTGAAGAATTCCGGATTCACGAACTGCAGTCCGGGCTGGAACAGTTCGGCGCGGACCACCAGCGCCATGCCACCGCCGACAAACAGCATCACCAGGGCGAACAGCAGGTAGAGGGTGCCGATGTCCTTGTGATTGGTGGTGAACAGCCAGCGGCTCAGACCCCTGGCCGGGCCGTGACTGTCGTGCGCATGATCGTGGGCGGCGTCGTGGCCCTGGGTGATGGTGGTCATCGCTGGTGCTCCGTGTCAGTTCGTTTTCAGGTGGCCGGGGCTTGCTGGCTGGCCAGCCACGCTTCGAATTCCGCTTTCGGCAGGGCTTCAACGACAACCGGCATGAAGCCGTGGTCCTTGCCGCACAGTTCGGCGCACTGGCCGCGATAGGTGCCAGGCTCGTCGATCATGAACCAGCCCTCGTTGATATAGCCCGGGATCGCATCGCGCTTGACGGCAAGGTCGATCACCCACCAGGCATGGTTGACGTCGTTGGAAGTCAGCAGGTAGCGGATCTTGGTGCCGACCGGAACGACCAGCGGCCGGTCGACCTCGAGCAGGTAATTCTCGACCTGGTGCGGATCCTTGCCCGAGCCCAGCTGGCGCGTTTCATTGCTGGTCTGGGCCAAGGTGCTGAAGAAAGAGACATTCTGCCCGACGTATTCGTACTGCCATTTCCACTGGTAACCGGTGATCCGGATGGTCATCTCCGAGTTGCGGGTATCTTCCGCGCGAACCAGCGCGGGGGCTGATTCATAGGCCAGGAAGATCAGTACCAGTGTCGGCAGGATGGTCCAGATCACTTCCGCGGCCGTGCTGTGCGAGAACTTCGCAGCCACGGCACCCTTTGATTTACGGAACTTGACCAGCGCATAGATCATCACCGCGAACACGATGACGCCGATCACGGTGCAGACCCACAGCGCCAGCATGTGCAGGTCGTAGATCTCGCGGCTGGTTGCCGTGGCGCCGCGTGGCAGGTTGAGGTCCCAGGCGGCGTACGCCGGCAGGGCCGCGGTCAGCAGCAGCCCGGTGCTTGCGAGGACGGCTTTCCGGACCAGCTTCAGGGTATTGAACGGCATGCGATTCTTCCCATGTTCGTGCGCGCCCGATCTGCCACCGGTAGCGGTACCGGAAATCCGGACCACTCGGCAGGCAGCCAGCGAGGATTTATGCCGGCCACCGAAGGTATGCCGGCAAGTTGTTGTATCAATTCTAAATGCTACGTGATGGGAGACCATCACGCAATTGAGAACCGTTCCCGCCAGGTGGTTTTGCCCAGACCGAGCCAAAGACCATCTCCAGGCTTACCGGCAGCGCGCCGTCGGCATCGCGGTGCTCCGCGTAGGCGGCTTCCAGTCGCGCCCAGCTGCGCCGGCCGGTAAGTCCCTGGCTGCGGGCGCTGTTCGGGTTGGTGGTACCGGTGCTGCGCAGGTCGCTGGTGAGCTGGCGCAGGTCCGGGTAACAGATGGTCAGGGTTTCGACATCGATCACCGGTTCGGCCAGTCCGGCCCGGAGCAGGCCATTGCCGAGCGCCGTCATTTCCGGGAAGCGCATCACGTGGGCGCTGTCGTCCACCGCCTTCCAGGCCTCGCGCAGTTCCCGGAAGGAGCCGGGGCCGAGCGTGGCAAAGCTGAATACCCCCGGGTAGCGCAGCACCCGCCGGACTTCGGCGAACAGGCTGTCGAGGGAGGTGCACCAGTGGATCATCAGGCTGGAGAACACCACGTCGACCGAGGCGTCGGCCAGTGGCAGGCGGCTGGCATTGCCGCAGACCACCAGCGGTGATGCCCCCTCACGCCGGGCCGCGACCCTCAGCATGTCTTCGGTCAGGTCGAGGGCGATCAGCTCGGCCGAGGGGAAGTGCGCCGCCAGTGCCGGCAGGGCCCGGCCGGTACCGGCACCGAGATCGAGTACCCGCTGCGGGTCCAGGCGCAGCCACTTCAGGCGCTCCAGCAGGCGGTTGCGCACCTCGGTCTGCAGGAAGTCCGCGCCATCGAAGCTGGCCGCGGCCCGCGCAAAGGAGCGCTTGACCTTGCGCGGGTCGATACCCGAGGAAAGCAGGGTGACCTTGTTGTGCGGGTCTGCCATAACGTCCGGTGGCTGGCCTCAGCTGGCGAGCGCCTCCGGGCGCATGCCCAGCCGTGCCAGCAGATCGCGGTCCCGGTCGGCTGCCGGATTGGGCGTGGTCAGCAGGCAGTCCCCGTAAAAGATCGAGTTGGCGCCGGCAAAAAAGCACAGCGCCTGCAGCTCATCCGACATTTCATTGCGGCCGGCTGACAGCCGGACCCGCGATGCCGGCATCAGGATGCGTGCCACCGCGATGACGCGGACGAAGGCGAGTGCATCGACGCGCTGCCCGGATTCCTGCAGCTCCGTCGCGATCGGTGTGCCCTCGACCTCGACCAGCTGGTTGATGGGCACGCTGTCGGGATGCACGGCGAGCGTGGCCAGCGTATGCAGCAACTCGACGCGGTCCTGCTCGGCTTCGCCGAGGCCGATGATGCCGCCGCAGCAGACCTTGAGGCCGGCATCGCGCACGGTCTTGAGCGTGTCGAGCCGGTCACCATAGCTGCGGGTGGTGGTGATCTGCGGGTAGAAGTTCGCCGAGGTGTCGAGGTTGTGGTTGTAGTAATCGAGCCCGGCCTCGCGCAGGGTTGCGGCCTGTTCCGCGTTCAGCATGCCGAGCGTCGCGCAGGTTTCCATGCCCAGTTCGTGCACGCCGCGGATCATCTCGGCGATCTTGCCGATCTGGCTGGGCTTGGGGTTGCGGTAGGCAGCACCCATGCAGAAACGGGTGGCGCCCCGGTCGCGCGCGGCCCGCGCGGTGCGGATCACCTCTTCGACCGGTGCGAGCGCCGATGCGGCCAGCCCGGTGTTGTGGTGCACGCTCTGCGAGCAATAGCCGCAATCCTCCGGACAGCCACCGGTCTTGATACTCATTAATGTACTGACCTGCACCTCGGCCGGATCGAAGTACTGCCGGTGGATCGAGTGGGCGCGGAACAGCAGTTCGTGCAGGGGCAGCTGAAACAGCCCGGCGACCTCGGCGAGGCTCCAGTCGTTGCGGATGGCGGTCAGTGCTGGTTCGCTCATTTCCCGTCGAAGATCCCGGTAATGCCCGCAGCCTGTTGACTGCCGGGGGTGTAAACAGGGCGGCAGTATCTGGACTGCCCGCGGGGTCTGTCAACTTATGAGCTGGGTCAAGGTTGACCAGATCCTGGACCTGTTCCTGCCACCGCAGTGCGTGCTGTGCGGGCAGTCCACGGCCTGCCGGCCGCTCTGCGCCGGCTGCCTCGCCGACCTGCCCTGGCTGGATCCGGATTGCCTGCCGGCAGCCGGGGAATTCGACCAGCTCTGGTCGGCACTGGCCTATGAGTATCCCGTCGACCGGCTGATCACCGAGGCAAAGTTCGCTGGGCAACTCTCGACTGCCCGCGCGCTCGGCGAACTGCTGGCCCTGCGCTCGCCTGCTGGCACCCGGCGCCCCGATCTGGTTATCCCGGTGCCGCTCCACTGGCAGCGCCAGGCAGAGCGCGGCTTCAACCAGGCCGAGGAGATCGCCCGCGGACTGTGCCGGCAACTCGACTGGCGACTTGCCACCGGCGTCTGCCAGCGCCTGCGCGCGACGCCGGCCCAGTCAAAGCTCGGCGCCGCCGAGCGCCGCCTGAACCTGCATGCGGCCTTTGTCGCCCGTCCCTTGCCGCCGGCACTCCATATCCTGGTGATCGACGATGTGCTGACCACGGGTGCCACGGCGCAGGCGGTGGCCCGCGCCTTGCGTCAGGCGGGTGCCGCCAGCCTCGCGCTCTGGACGGTGGCGCATGCGCTCTAGCCGCAGGGCGCGCCCGGCCGGATCGCAGCTTTCAGGCCGGCAGGCTGAAGGTGTAGTCGAGCACGATGCCGGCAAAGATGGTGGCGCCGAACATGTTGTTGGCGCGAAAGGCCTGGATGCAGGCCTCCGGCTCGCGCTCGCGGATGCGCCAGAGCTGGCTGAGGAGCTGGATGGCGCCTGCCAGCACGCCGGCCTGGTACCAGATGCCCAGTCCGGCTTCACGTCCGGCGAGCAGCAGGCCGGTGACCAGCACGACCTGCAGCAGCCCGATGATGAACACGTCGGCGCTGCCGAACAGGATGGCCGTCGACTTCACGCCGATGCGCAGGTCGTCCTCGCGGTCCGCCATCGCGTACATGGTGTCGTAGATCACCGCCCACACCACCACGCTCAGCCACAGCAACCAGGCAAGGCGCGGGATCACCTCGGTCTCGGCGGCGAAGGCCATCGGGATTCCCCAGCCGAAGGCCGCGCCGAGCACGAACTGCGGCGCCGCCAGCCAGCGCTTGCTGAAGGGATAGATGACCGTGAGTACGGCCGCACCGAGTGCCAGCAGGCGGGCCAGCGGATTGAGCATCAGCAACAGCGACAGGGCGATCAGTCCGAGCACGGCAAACAGCGCGAGTGCTTCCACGGGCGCGACCTTGCCGGCGGCGAGCGGCCGGTCCCGCGTGCGCTCCACATGGCCGTCTATGTGCCGGTCGGCAAAGTCGTTGATCACGCAGCCGGCCGAGCGCATCACGATTACCCCGGCGACGAACACGATGAAGTGGCGCGCCTGCGGGCGTCCGCTGCCCGCAATCCACAGGCCCCAGAGCGTCGGCCACAGCAACAGCCAGGTGCCGATGGGCCGGTCGAGGCGCATCAGTCGCGCATACTGCCGGGCCTGATCGACCAGGCCCGTGCCAAAGCGGGTAATGCCTTGCAATGAATCAGCTGCCATCTGAACAGTCCGGGCAAGTCTAGCCGAGCTTCGCCGTCTGCCGGCAGGGAAATCAGACCGCGCCGTAGCGGTCGCCTGCGCCGATCCAGCGCTGCCGCAATTCTTCCACGGCCGGGGAAGCCGTCGCCAGCAGCTCGCGGGCAATCCGTTGCACGGCCGGTGCGAGGTCGGCATCGCGAACCAGGTCGGCAACGCGCAGCTGCATCAGTCCGGTCTGGCGCGTGCCAAGCACCTCGCCGGGGCCGCGCAGTTCGAGGTCCCGCTGGGCGACCTCAAAGCCGTCATTGGTGGCACGCAACACCTCCAGCCGGGCGCGCGCCATCTCGGCCAGCGGACTGCGGTACAGGAGCACGCAGACACTGGCATCCGTGCCACGACCCACGCGGCCGCGCAGCTGGTGCAGCTGCGACAGGCCGAGGCGTTCGGCGTTCTCGATGATCATCAGGCTCGCGGACGGCACATCCACCCCTACCTCGATGACCGTGGTTGCGACCAGCAGGTCCAGCTGTCCGGCCACAAAGGCCTTCATGACCCGTTCTTTTTCGGTGCTGCTCATCCGCCCGTGGATCAGGCCGATGCGCAGCCCGGGCAGTGCTTCGGCCAGTGCCGCGGCAGCAGGCTCGGCCGCCTGCGACTCGAGGTGGTCGGACTCCTCGATGAGCGGACACACCCAGTAGGCCTGCGCGCCGCCACGGCAGGCATCGCGCACGCGCGCGACCACTTCAGGGCGTCGCCGCTCGGGCAGCGCGATGGTCGTCACCGGCTGCCGCCCTGGCGGCAGCTCGCGGATGATCGAGGTATCGAGATCGGCGTAGAGGGTCATGGCCAGCGTGCGCGGGATCGGCGTGGCGGTCATCACCAGCTGGTGCGGCCGCACCATGTCGCTGGCGCCCTTGTCCATCAGTTGCAGCCGCTGATGCACCCCGAAGCGGTGCTGCTCGTCAACGATCACGAGCGCCAGGCTGCGATAGGCCAGTCCGGACTGGAACAGCGCATGGGTGCCCACCAGCAGTTGCGCCGAACCGTCGGCAGCTGCCGCGTAAGCCTGCTCGCGCGCCTTTTTGCGCAGGCTGCCGGACAGCCAGACCACCGTGATGCCCAGCGGCTCGAACCAGCGCTGGAAAGTGTTGCGGTGCTGTTCGGCCAGCAACTCGGTCGGTGCCATCACCGCGACCTGTTGACCATGCGCGATGGTAACCAGCGCGGCCGCAGCGGCCACCACGGTTTTTCCGCAACCCACGTCGCCCTGTACCAGGCGCATCATCGGATGTGCCGCGGCGAGGTCGGTATCGATATCGGCGAGCGCTGCCTGCTGGCCGGCGGTCAGCTCGAAACCGAGGCGCTGCACAAAGCGCTCGCGCAGCGTCGCTGCGGCCGTCTGCGTTGCCGGCAGTGCGATGGCCCGCTCGGCGCGGGCGCGTTCGCGGATCTGGCGCAGGCCGAGGTGATGCGCCAGCATCTCTTCCAGTGCCAGCCGCCGCTGGCAGGGATGCCGGCCACTGGCCAGCAAATGCAGATCGGCGCCAACCGGCGGCCGATGCACGAATTGCAGGGCTTCGCGCAGTGGCGGCAGGCCGGTCCGGGCAATTTCCCCGGCCGGCAGGGCGTCAGGCAGCGTGTCGAGCCAGCGGTTCAGTGCCTGGTCGGTGAGATCGCGGAGGCGAAACTGCGGCAGGCCCTCGACCGTCGGATACACCGGTGTCAGGCGCTCCTCGAGCGGCACGGCCTGCCCGGGCTGCAGCGCCCGGTATTCGGGATGCACCATTTCGGGTCCCAGCGGGCCGGCGCGCACCTCGCCGAAACAGCGCAGCCGCGTGCCGGCCGACAGGCTGTTCTGCTGGGTGCGGGAGAAATGAAAAAACCGCAGCGTGAGCTGGCCGGTGCGGTCGCTGATCCGCACCAGCAGGCTGCGCCGGCCCCGGTAAGCGACATCGGCCACGGCGATCACGCCCTCGACTACCACGCGCTGGCCCGCGCGCAGCGCGCCCAGCGGGGTCAGCCGGGTGCGGTCTTCATAGCGCTGTGGCAGCAGGAACAGCAGATCCAGCGGCCGGTTGATGCCCAGCCGGCGCAGACGTTCTTCGGCAGCCGGCCCGACCCCGCGCAGCGAGCGGAGTTCAGGGGACGAGGATTGCATCCGCCTCGACAGCAGCACCGCGCGGCAGGGAGGCAACGCCGATCGCTGCCCGGGCCGGATAGGGCTGCGTGAAGAACTCGGCCATCACTTCATTGACGATGCTGAAGTGACCGAGGTCGGTGAGGAACACCGTGACCTTGGCGGCACTGTCCAGCGTGGTGCCCGCCGCCGCCGCGACGGCGGCGAGATTGGCGAACACCTGTCGTACATGCGCGCGCATGTCGCCCTGCACGAGTTGTCCGGTGGCCGGGTCAAGCGGCAACTGGCCGGACAGATACACGGCGCCGCCGGCGCGGATGGCCTGTGAGTAGGTGCCGATGGCGGCAGGGGCTTGCGGGCTGTTAATCGCTTGTCTGGGCATGGTGCTGGAAAAACTCCGGGATGGATTCAGGTACAGGTGCGGCTCAGTTTCTTCACGACCTTCATGCGCCGGATGCTGCGTATCACCTGCGCGAGCTGCTTGCGGTCGCGTACCAGGATCGAGAACAGCATCGCCGCCGAATCGTCGTGACGCTCGTCGATGGAGACCTGTTCGATGTTCGAGCCGGCATCGGCAATCCGGCTCGCCACTTCGGCGAGCACGCCAGGCCGATTGTCCACATCGATGCGGATCTCGGCAGAGAACTCGCGGTCTATGCCGGGTTGCCAGCTGACCGTGATCCACTTGTTCGGTTGTTTGCGGTACTCGCTGAGGTTGCCACAGGTGTTCCGGTGTATCACCACGCCGCGCCCGGTGCTGAGGTAACCCATGATCGGGTCGCCCGGTATCGGGTGACAGCAGCGCGCGTAGGACACCACCAGGCCCTCGGTGCCGGCAATCACGATCGGTGTCGGCGTCGGCGTTGCCGCGTCGGCGCCCGCCAGCGCGGGGACACCCGCCGCGCTGGTGGCGGCCGGGCTGGCCGGCTGCAGGAGCGCCTTGGCCACCAGTGGCGCCAGGCGTTCGCCGAGACCGAGCTGGCGGAACAGTTCATCGGCGCTCTTGAGCTTCAATTCGGCCAGCAAGCCCTTGATCCGCTCATCGCTGATCTTGCGCAACGGTGTGCCGGCATCACGCATGGCCTGATCGAGCAGCCGGCGGCCCAGGTCCTGGGCCTCGCCCTGCCGCAGGTTTTTCAGGTACTGGCGTATGGCGGTACGCGCCTTTGCCGTCACCACGAAATTGACCCAGCTGGGATTGGGTCGCGCGGTCTTGGCGGTGATCACCTCGACCGTCTGGCCGTTCTCGATCGGCGTGCGCAGGGGCACGAGTCGCCGGTCGATCTTGGCGGCGACACAGCGATCGCCGATGTCGGTGTGCACCGCGTAGGCAAAGTCCACGCAGGTGGCGCCACGCGGCAGCCGCATGATTTCACCCTTGGGCGTGAATACGTAGACCGCATCGGGGAACAGGTCCACCTTGACGTGTTCCATGAATTCCTCGGAGTTGGCCGAGGATTGCATCTCGTTGATGCTCGCCAGCCACTCCCGGGCCCGCGCCTCCGGCGGCGTCACTTCCGGGCTGCCTTCCTTGTAGTGCCAGTGGGCGGCGATGCCGGTTTCGGCAACGCGGGCCATCTCCGTCGTGCGGATCTGCACTTCGATGGGAATGCCGTTGGGCCCGAACAGGCTGGTATGCAGCGACTGGTAACCATTGATGCGCGGGATCGCGATGTAATCCTTGAAGCGTCCCGGCATCGGCTTGTAGATCTGGTGTACCACGCCGAGCACGCGGTAACACTCGTCGGCCGAGTCGACGATCACGCGAAAGCCGAACACATCCGCGATGTCGCCCAGCGAGCGCTTCTTGGTCTCCATCTTCCGGTAAATGCTGTACAGGTGCTTCTTGCGTCCCGTGACAGTCGCCCTGATTCCGGCTGCACGCAGCGCCTGGTTGAGTTTCTCGGCAATGTTCTTCACGAACTGCCGCTGGTTGCCTTCGGCCCGGCGCACGGCCTTTTCCAGCACGCGGTAGCGGAACGGGTGTGCATAACGGAAGCCGAGGTCCTCGAGCTCCGTCTTGAGCGTGTTCATGCCCAGCCGATTGGCAATCGGCGCGTAGATCTCCAGGGTTTCGCGGGCGATGCGCAGCTGCTTCTCCGCCGGCATCGAGTCGAGGGTCTGCATGTTGTGCAGGCGGTCGGCGAGCTTGAGCAGGATCACCCGGATGTCCTGCACCATCGCCAGCATCATCTTGCGGAAGCTCTCGACCTGCAGCTCGCTGCGGTTGGTGAAGTTGAGTTTTTCCAGCTTGCTGACGCCGTCCACCAGCGAGGCGATTTCCGTACCGAACCTCGCGGCGATTTCGTCCTTGGCGGTTGGCGTGTCCTCGATGACATCGTGCAGGAGGGCGGCCGCGATGCTCGGGTAGTCGAGGTGCAGGTCGGCGAGGATGCCGGCGACGGCTACGGGGTGCGTGATGTAGGCATCGCCGGAGTGTCGCTTCTGCCCTTCGTGGCGCGCTGCGCTGAAGGCATGCGCCTCGCTGATCAGCTTGAGCTGCTGACGCGACAGGTAGGCGGTTTTCGCCAGCAGGCCGGCCAGCCCGGTGTTGCGACGGGTGAGCGGCAGGTGATTGAGAATGGTGGCGGCGTAGTCCATGGCAGGGATTCTAGCGCCGTCCCTGCCGGCCGGCGTGGACTCAACGGCAATTCCGGCTGATCGTTGCCTCAGTCCGGCATATCGTCATCGAACTGGTCGAGGCGCAGCGGCGCTTCGGCCAGTGCCGTCTCGGCCTGTTCCTGCGCCAGGCGGTCTTCCGGGGTCTGGTCTGCTTCGGCGAGCAGGTCGCGCGTCACCAGGCCTGCGGCGATTTCGCGCAGCGCAATCACCGTCGGCTTGTCGTTCTCGCGATCCACCAGCGGCTCGGCACCGTTCGCAATGCGGCGCGCGCGCTTGGCGGCCACCAGCACCAGCTCAAAGAGATTGGCGACGTTTTGCAGGCTGTCTTCGACGGTAATCCGGGCCATGGTGTGTTCCTGTCGGTAATTGTGCGGCGGTTAGCTGGGGGCGGACTCTAGCCGCGCGGCCCGGCGGGTCGCAATCGCTTATGCCAACACGGTCTAAGTGAGGTGGGTCTTCAGCCGCCGAGTATCGCCCTGGCGGCGGCCGCACGCGCCGGCAATCTGGCCGACAGATGCTGGCCCCGGCCCTGGATGATTGCCTGCAGTTCCTCGCTGGCCTGCTGCTGGTCGGCGTTGATCACGACGTAGTCAAACTCCTGCCAGTGCGCCATGTCGTCCAGTGCCTGGCTGAGACGCTGGCGGATGACCTCCTCCGAATCTGTCGCCCGGTTGCGCAGGCGGCGTTCGAGTTCGACAGTGCTGGGCGGCATGATGAAGATCGAACAGCAGTGCGGGGCGTTTTTGCGAATCTGCTGTGCGCCCTGCCAGTCGATCTCCAGCAGCACGTTGCGCCCGGTGGCGAGTATCGCCTCGACCTGCGCCTTGCTGGTGCCGTAGAGATTGCTGAACACGCGCGCGTGCTCGAGGAACTCGCCGCCCGCGACCATCGCCTCGAAGCGCGCCTCGTCGACGAAGAAGTAATCGCGTTCCGGCACTTCGCCGGGGCGGGGTTTCCGGGTGGTGAAGGACACCGAGAAACGCAGCTCCGGGTCGCGTGCCATCAATGCCCTGACCAGCGTGGTCTTGCCGGCACCGGAGGGTGCCGAGAGCACGAAGAGCGTGCCGGTTTTTGGCTGGGGGGTGTTGGTGGGTGGCGAATCGGCAGCAGACATCAGAGCTACTCGACGTTCTGCACCTGTTCGCGAATCTGCTCGATCAGCACCTTGATGTCCACGGCGAGCCGGGTGGTCTCCGCATCGGCGGACTTGGAGCCCAGGGTGTTGGCTTCGCGATTCAGTTCCTGCACGAGGAAATCGAGGCGGCGTCCCACCGGTATGCCGGCGCGCAGGTTGCTGCGGAACTCCGCGATGTGGGCGGTGAGGCGGTCCAGTTCCTCGCTGACGTCGAGCTTCTGGGCGAGCAGCGCGATTTCCTGTTCGAGACGCTCGCTGTCGGTCTGGATGCCGAGCGATGCGATGCGCTCGGCCAGCCGTTCGCGGATGCGCGCGAGCACCGTGGGCAGGCGGCCGACGACGGTCGCGACGCTGCCCTCGATCTCCGTGAGCCGGCGCTCGAACATCTCCTCGATGCGGGCGCCCTCGCGTCCGCGGGCGGCATCGAGGTCGGCCAGCGCCGTCTCAAAGCCGGCCAGTGCCAGCGGCAGCAGCGCGGAGAGATCCTGCTCCTCCTGTTCGAGCACGCCCGGCCAGCGCAGCAGCTCAAGCGCATTCAGCGCGGCCGGATTATCGAGTTCGTCGGCAAGGGTCTGGGCGTGCGCGATGATCTGCCGCGCGAGCACCAGGTTGAGGCGGCTGGCGGCCGGCAGGCCCTGCGCGTTGCGCAGGCTGAGGCCCGCCTCGACGCGGCCGCGCCCGAGGCGCGCTGCCGCCAGTTGCCGGACGTCGTTTTCGATGGGCCGGAACAGCTCGGGCAGCCTGAGCTGCACCTCGAGGTAGCGGTTGTTGACCGAACGCAGCTCCCACAGCAGGACACCCTGCGGAGTGCCCGTCTCGGACTGTGCAAATCCCGTCATGCTGCGGATCAAGTGCTGTACTCCTGCTGCAGGTTTCCGGTTTGTGGCCGTGTGCCTGCAGTTATGGCAAAGATTGTGTGCATGGATTCAGGGGCGCGCTTAGACTGTCATGCACGCGGCGCATTGTAGTTCCGCATCCCCGTTTTTCTATACACATGGGCTTTTCCGGGTGAGGTCGCCTTGCGAGTCGAGTATGCAGATCTGAGCCTGATCGGTGATCGGGAAGAAAACCAGGACCGCGTCCTGGTCGTGGGGGACGAGAAGTCGGTATTGCTGGTCGCCATAGACGGCATGGGCGGCCATGCGGATGGCGCCGGTGCCGCGCAGCTGGCTGCCGAGACGGTGCGGGATGCTTTTGGCCGCGTCCAGCACCCGGTCTTCGATCCGATCGGCTTCCTGCACCTGGCGATCGGCCGGGCGCATGCCAACCTGGTGCTGCTCGGTGCGAAGCTTCCGATGGAGGCACGACCGCGCGCCACCTGTGCGCTCTGCCTCGTCCAGGATGGCGTGGCCTATTTCGGCCATGTCGGCGACAGTCGCATCTATCAGCTGCGCCAGGGCACGGTGCGCGAGCGCACCCGCGACCACAGCCATGTGGAGCTGCTGCTCCAGGACGGTGTGATCACCGAGGCCGATATCGCCGCGCATCCGATGCGCAACTACGTGGAGTGTTGCCTGGGTGGCGACAGCTGGTTGCCGGGCATGACCATCACGCGCCAGAAGCGTCTCGAGCCGGGCGATATCCTGCTGGCCTGCTCCGACGGCCTGTGGTCCGGGCTGGGCGACGAGCGGCTGGCGAGCCTTGGCACCGAAGGCGAGGCGCTGGCGACTGGCCTGCGCCGCATCGGCGAACAGGCCGTCCGCATCAGCAGTCCGCACAGCGACAACACCTCCGCAGTTGCACTGCGGATGCTCGCCTGAACAGGGATCGCAACTCATGTCCGAAAACCCCCACTCCCCGCGGCCCAGCCAGCGACTGCCGGCGCAGATGCGCCCGGTCGGTTTTTCCACCGGA
This sequence comes from Gammaproteobacteria bacterium, assembly GCA_023383705.1. Lineage (GTDB taxonomy): Bacteria > Pseudomonadota > Gammaproteobacteria > Steroidobacterales > SHZI01. Next base: position 18,373 of record JAHDYM010000027.1, read on the forward strand.
TTCACGCGCCATGCGGAGGGCTCGGTACTGGCGAGTTTCGGGGACACCCGCGTGCTCTGCACGGCGAGTGTCGAAACCGGTGTGCCGGCCTTCATGCGCAACAGCGGGCGCGGCTGGATTACCGCCGAGTACGGCATGCTGCCCCGGTCCACGCACAGCCGCATGCGCCGCGAGTCGGCGCAGGGCAAGCAGAGCGGCCGAACGCTGGAGATCCAGCGGCTCATCGGTCGCTCGCTGCGTGCAGCGGCCAATCTCGAAGCGCTCGGCGAGCGCACGATCACCCTCGATTGCGATGTGCTGCAGGCCGATGGCGGCACGCGTACGGCAGCCATCTCGGGCAGCTATGTGGCGCTGGTCATCGCGATCGAGTCGCTGTTGCGCAGTCGCGCGATTGCGGCCAGTCCCCTGCATGGGCAGATCGCCGCGGTATCGGTCGGCATCTTTCGCGGCCAGCCGGTGCTGGATTTGGACTATGCCGAAGACGCCGCTGCCGAAACCGACATGAATGTCGTGATGAACGAGGCCGGCAGTTTCATCGAGGTGCAGGGCACCGCCGAGGGGCATGCGTTCCGGCGCGAGGAACTCGATACGCTGCTCGACCTTGCGGCGACTGGCGTGCGCAACATCATGGCGGTACAGACTGCCGCGATCGACGACTGGCGCGCACAGCACAAGTCCACTGGCCGGGCACGACCGGGCTGAGCCAGTCGCCCGATCCATGGCGACGCCGCGCAAGCTGGTGTTGGCCAGCAACAATCCGGGCAAGCTCCGCGAGTTCCAGCAATTGCTCGGTGAGCGCTGGCAACTGATCGCCCAGTCCGCGCTCGGTGTCGAGCCGGCTGCCGAGACCGGCAACACCTTCCTTGCGAATGCGCTGCTGAAGGCGCGCCACGCATCGGCCGCGACCGGCTTGCCGGCCCTTGCGGATGACTCGGGCATCGAGGTCGATGCCCTGCACGGGGCGCCCGGCGTCTGGTCGGCACGCTATGCCGGTGCCGAGGCCAGCGATGCCGCCAACAACGCCAGGCTGCTGGCTGAACTTGCCGGCGTGCCGGACGGACAGCGCACGGCACGCTATCGCTGCTGCCTGGTTGTCGTGCGCGATGCCGGTGACCCCGCGCCGCTGGTCGCCGAGGGCGTCTGGGAGGGGCGTATTGCCCGGGCCTGCGCGGGCAGTGGCGGCTTTGGCTACGATCCCCTGTTCATCGATCCCGCCAGCGGCAAGTGTGTCGCCGCCATGGAGCCGGCCGAAAAGAACCGTCGCAGCCATCGCCAGGCAGCGCTGCGGCGGCTGCAGGCGCTATTGACAAACAAGGATTGAGGCGCCTCCGCAGCTTTCTTATGCACAAGGCAGGGGGAGTCACCAAATATCATGGGGATACGGCCCCGGTATTAAGTTCAGTCCCCAGTAGTGCGTGCTAACATCATGTTTTTATTGACTATGTTTGTTTGGCTATTTCTTCACCAAACTGGCAGCTTTCTTCCCGGGACAAGAAGTCCAGGCCCTTGAAAACGAACCCTCCACAGAGTTATCCACAACTTCTGTGGATAACCCGCCGGCTTGCCATGCTGAAAGCCAATCGTTATCCTTCGCCGCCCTCTGGCCGTACCGGCCTCCGGGTGAATCCCTACCAGCGGTGCCAGCGATCATGAAAGCCGACATACATCCCGCCTACGCGGAAATCAAAGTAGCCTGCAGCTGCGGCAACGAATTTGTTACCCGCTCCACACTGGGGCATGACCTCGGTATCGAAGTCTGTTCCGCCTGTCATCCCTTCTACACGGGCAAGCAGAAAGTCCTGGATACTGCCGGACGCGTCGACAAGTTCCGTCGCAAGTACAACCGCGCCTGATCAGGCCGCACCGTTTTTTGTACAGCAGGCTCGACGCCGACATCCGACGATAAAGCCTGTACCGACTGGTGCATGCTCCGGTCTCGTTCCCTATAATGTGGCGCTGTTTGGTCCGGCTGCTGTCTGTCAAGGCGGCACCGCGGCCGAACCTCGTCGCCGCAATACAAACCTGGGAGCCGGATAGACACAATGAGCGACGCCAAGAAAAAGAACGGACGCAGCTACATCGTCAGGGAAACCAGCTCGGGCAAGGAGTTTGAGCTCGCTTCCCGTTCCGGAACCACGGGCCCGGACGTCATTGATATCCGCAGCCTGTTCACCTCCCACGGCCTGTTTACCTACGATCCCGGTTACGGCTCGACCGCCAGCTGCGAAAGCAAGATCACCTATATCGATGGCGACAAGGGCATCCTCATGTACCGGGGATACCCGGTCGAGCAGCTTGCCGGCAGGAGTTCCTTCATCGAGGTCGCCTGGCTGCTGCTGTATGGCGAGCTGCCCACGCAGGCCCAGCTGCACGAGTTCGACCGTTCGATCCGCACCCATACGATGCTGAACGAGACCATTCTGCGTCTCTTCAACGGTTTTCACTACGACGCGCACCCGATGGCCATGGTCGCCGGGGTGGTCGGTTCGATGTCGGCCTTCTACCACGACACCACGGACATTCATGATCCGCGCCACCGCGACATTTTCGCGCACCGGATCATCGCCAAGCTGCCGACGATCTCGGCGGCGGCCTACAAGCACTCGCTGGGCCAGCCCTTCACCTACCCGCGCAACGACCTGAACTACTGCTCCAACCTGCTGCACATGTTCTTTGCCGTGCCGGCCGAGGACTACCACATCGACCCGGTGGCAGCCGAGGCACTCGACCTGCTGTTCATCCTGCACGCCGACCACGAACAGAATTGCAGCACCTCGACGGTGCGCATGGCCGGCAGCTCGGGCGCCAATCCCTATTCGGCAGTCGCGGCCGGCATCGCCGCCCTGTGGGGTCCCGCCCACGGCGGCGCCAACGAAGCCGTGCTGAAGATGCTCGAAGAGATCGGCACCGTGGCCAATATCCCCAAGTTCATCGCCAAGGCGAAGGACAAGGACGATCCCTTCCGCCTGATGGGTTTTGGCCATCGCGTGTACAAGAACCACGATCCGCGCGCGACGATCATCCGCGAGACCTGCCACAAGGTCCTCGCACGCCTCGGCCGCAACCAGCCGCTCTTCGACCTGGCCCTGCAGCTGGAGGAGATCGCGCTGAAGGATCCTTACTTCATCGAGAAGAAGCTCTACCCGAACGTCGATTTCTACTCGGGTGTCATCTATCGGGCGCTCGGCATTCCCAAGTCGATGTTCACGGTGATGTTCGCCATCGCCCGGACCGTGGGCTGGGTGGCGCACTGGCGCGAGATGATCACCGATCCGGAAGGGCGCATTGGCCGGCCGCGCCAGCTGTACACGGGCCCGACGCGTCGCGACTACGTGGATGTGAGCAAGCGCTGAGGCCTCAGGCTGAAGTCGCCCGCCGGGTTTCCGGGTTGAAACCCAGCAGTTCGGCCAGTTCACGAATACCCGCCCGCCGCATCGGCCGCCCGTCCACCGGGCTGAGCGGCGCATGGCCGCGCAGGCGCACCGGGAACACCGTGCTGGTGAAATCACACCCATGCACGTCGAAGCGATAGCCCGGAAACTGCTCCGCCTCGTCGTGCCTGAGCCGATGTCGCCGGGTGATGCTCCGGTAGCCCACTCCCAGTGACTCCAGGCTTGCCCCGACCGCTTCCGACGTATCGCTGAACAGGTGCAGGTCCACGCTCGTGTGCACGGTGGCGTTGCCGCTGAGCACGTCACCCACCAGTCTGGGGTGGTAGCTGCCCAGGTCGCGCATCAGTTCGAAGGCTGCCTGACGCAGGGTCACCAGCAGTTCCGGCAGTTTTTTACCGTGAAAGATCCGGTTGCGCTCGGCAAGCGCGGCCTCGATTTCCGCGTTGTCGGGGAGCTGTGCCCGCCGGCCCAGGCCGAGGCGCTCGGCTGCCTTGGCCTTGGCGCTGCGAAAATCGAGCAGGCCTTCTTCCTGGATTATCCGTGCGGCTTCGACGGCGAGCGCCAGGCGCTGGTGGTCCGGCCTGTCACGACTAGAAGATCTCATTCTCGTTCCCCGCTGGCGTGCTTCGCTGGCCCCGGCCTGCCCTGGCAAGATCGGCGGCCTCCAGTGCTTCGAGGTCCGATTCGCGGAACAGTTCAAACATGCTGTCAGGCTCACCTGCGGAGGCCAGCATGCCGGTCTCGGCCGAGATGCGTGCGGTGACGATGCCCGGTGGTCGCTGCAGCGCTGCTTCCGGAGTGCCATGCAATGCATCGGCCATGAAGTACAGCCACATCGGCAGGGCGGTCCGGCCGCCTTCTTCGCGCTCTCCGAGGCTGCGTTCCTGGTCGAAGCCGACCCAGGCAGTGGCTACCAGCTGGCCATTGAAGCCGCTGAACCATGCGTCGCGACGGTCATTGGAGGTGCCGGTCTTGCCGGCGATGTCATCGCGTCCCAGCGCGCGTGCCCGCACGCCGGTACCTCGCCGGATCACGTCGCGCATCATGTCGTAGACCAGGTAGGCGTTCTCGGCCGTGATGATCCGCGGTGCCCGCGCGGGTTCCGACATGAATTCCGGTGCTTCCAGTGCGCCGGGCTGCCAGGCCTGTGCGTGCGCGATCATTTCCTTCGCATCGAGATAGGCCGGAATTTCCGGGCCCGTCTGCACGGGCGGGGCGACCGTGTCCGGTGCCTCCGTCTCCCCGTATGCAGCCGGCACGGCTTCCGGTTGCGGTTCATTCGGACCAAACCAGCGCGGCGCACAGCTGGCACAGACTACCCGGGCCGGCGCCCGGAAGATCACCGTGCCGTAGGCGTCCTCGATCCGCTCTATCAGGTAGGGCTCGACGCGGTAACCGCCATTGGCAAACACCGCGAAGGCTGCGGCCATATCGCGCGGAGTGGCCTCGCCGCTGCCAAGTGCCATGGTGGGGTTCGGCGGCATGGCGCTGTCCGGCAGGCCAAAGGGGCTTATGTACCGGATCGCCTGCGCCACCCCGGTGCGCAGCAGTACCCGGATCGTGACCAGGTTGAGGGACTTCACCAGCCCCTCGCGCAGGCGCGTCGGGCCGTAAAACTGGCCCGTGTTGTTCTGCGGACGCCACTCGTCGGCATCGGTCCCGGTATTTTCGAATACCACCGGCGCATCATTGACGATCGTTGCGGGCGTGAAGCCGTGCTCCAGCGCTGCTGAATAGACGAAAGGCTTGAAAGACGAGCCCGGCTGCCGCTTTGCCTGCACCGCCCGGTTGAACTTGCTGGCAAAAAAATCATAACCACCCGAGAGCGCTACGGTCGAGCCATCCAGCGGGTCGAGCACCACCAGCGCGCCCTGCACGACCGGCAGTTGTGCGAGCAGCCAGCCGCGGCTCGCCGTGCGCAGCAGATAGACGACATCGCCGGCCGACAGGAGCTCCGTGACGGACTGCTGGGCGGGGCCGACGGTCTCGTCATCCACGTAACGCCGCCACTTCAGGTTGGTCCAGGGCACGGTGACCTGGCCGATGTCGTGCACGAAGAGCGTGGCCGAGTTGTCGGCATGCAGGCTGGTGACCAGTGCCGGATAGAGGTCCGGATGCACCGGGTAGGCATCGAGCAGTCGCTGTCGCCCGGCATCGTCGGCCGGCAGGCTGCCATCCGCCCGGGCTGCACCCCGATAGCCGTGCCGCCGGTCGTACTCGAGCAGCGCGGTACGCAGTGCGCGGTCGGCGCTGGTTTGCAGGCGGCTGTCGATGGTAGTGGTTACCCGGTAGCCGCGGCTGGTGATATCGGTGCCGAAACGGGCCACCATCTCGGCGCGCACCATTTCCGCGATGTAGGGAGCATCGAGTTCCGCCGAGGGGATGTGCAGCTCCGATTCCACCGGCGTGGCCATCGCCTGCTGGTACTGCTCATCGTCGATGAAATCGAGCTCCAGCATCCTCCGCAATACATAAGCACGGCGCTCGCCCGCGCGTACCGGGTCGGAAACCGGGTTGAGCAGGGACGGCGCCTTGGGTATGCCGGCGATGGTTGCGGCCTCTGCAATCGACAGTTCCCCGAGTGGCTTGCCGAAGTAGACTTCTGCCGCCGCTGCAATTCCGTAGGCGCGCTGGCCGAAGAAAATCTTGTTGAGGTACAGGGCAAGGATTTCCTCCTTGCTGAATGCCTGCTCGATCTGCAAGGCGAGCAGCAGCTCCTTGGCCTTGCGCACGAAGGTGCGTTCGGGGCTTAAAAAATAGGCTCTTGCGAGCTGCTGCGTGATCGTGCTGCCACCCTGCGTGCGGCTGCCGGTCAATATCAGGTGGCTCGCCGCACGCATCAGGCCTTCATAGTCGAAGCCGGGATGCTCGAAGAAACGATCGTCTTCCGCAGCCAGCACTGCCTGCACGACCACCGTCGGTATATCGGCGTAGCTGACCGGAATGCGGCGGTACTCGCCGAGCTGTGCAATGAGACGTGCGTCACGGGAATAGATGCGCAGTGGTACCTGCAGCGGAACATCCTGCATGTGCTCGACGGATGGCAGGCCAGGTGAGAGAAAATACCAGGCAGTACCAGCGGTTACGCCTCCGGCGATGGCGCCGCTGAGCGCGATGCCGAGCAATGCCGTCAGGACTCGAATCAGAAATTTCATTGAGAAGGGGAAAAGGTACCTTGCGCGGCCCATGGCGATTATGCATATTGGCCGCGGTTTTTGGGCAAACCTACTGAAAGGTGGGGACGCAAAGCTACCGGTCTACGGGACTGCTTGAGGAGGCGCGCCATGTTCGCGTGCGGCCGCAGGAGCAGAGTCCTACGACAGCGGGGCCGCCAGATCACGGACTTCCTGATGTGTCCGTCATCTGTACCCTCTGCGTACGATTCCTCTCGTGCCTGCCGTTCGGGGCGCTCTTCCGGATCGCATATCCGCGGCCCTGGCACGCTGTTCCTCCCGTGTAGTTTTCCCGTTGACCGTGGCCTGGGGCCACTGACCGTCTGTCCTGACCGGGCTGGCGAGCAGCGGATTTCCGGTCCCGTGCTGGCCGTCACATCGCGTTTCTATCGGCGGTGATATATGGTTAAATGCAAGTCGTGACGTGCCGAAGACGTTATTCGCGCAACTTTCGGGTTTAGAAGGGAAAAGCTGTGCTTTTCGGTCCACGTTCCAGGCCTCTGATTGGTCTTGACATAACAACCTCATCGATCAAGCTCGTTGAGTTGTCCCAGAGCGGCAAGACTTTCCGTGCGGAAAGCTACGCCGCAGAGCCAACGCCGCCCAACTCGATCAACGAGAAGACCATTGTCGATGCGCCGGCGGTCGGCGAGGCGATTCGTCGCGCCGTCAAGCGGGCGGGCACCAGCTCGAAAGACGTTGCCATCGCGATCGGCGGCGATGCCGCCATCACCAAGATCATCCAGATGCCCCGTCGCTTCACGGCGCGGGAGCTTGAAGGCCAGGTCGAGATCCAGGCCGATCAGTACATCCCCTTCCCGATGGAAGAGGTGAGCTTCGATTTCCAGGTGATGGGACCATCGGCAACCGATCCGGAAATGCTCGACGTGCTGCTGGTCGCAACCCGCACCGAGAACGTCGATCAGCGCAAGGCTGCCGTTGAGGCCGCCGGCCTGACTGCCAGGGTGGTCGATGTCGAGCCCTTCGCGCTCGAGAATGCCTGTCAGCTGCTCGCGCACCAGATGCCGGACGGAGGCATGCAGCACCAGATCGCCATCGTCGATTTCGGTGCCAGCAACACCACCTTCAGTGTCCTGCAGGACATGCGCGTCGTTTATACGCGCGACTTCTCCTTCGGCGGGCAGCAGCTCACCGAGGAAATCATGCGTACCTACGGGCTCAGCCTCGAGGATGCGGGGCGCGCCAAGAAAGAGGGCGGTCTGCCTGGCAATTACCAGCCGGAAGTGCTCGATCCCTTCATGGATGACATGACCCAGCAGGTCAGCCGTTCACTGCAGTTCTTCCTCGCGTCCGGCGGTGGCCGTGAACAGCCCGACCAGATCCTGATCTGCGGCGGCTGCGCGAACATCCCGGGGGTTGCGGACGTGATTGCCAGCAAGGTCGGCATACCCACCGAGATCGGTGATCCACTCGGCCAGATGAAGATCTCGAGCCGGGCCAAGTCACAGGGTATCCGCAAGGACTCCACTGCACTGCTGACCGCATGTGGACTCGCGCTTCGGAGTTTCGACTGATATGCCACGCATAAACCTATTGCCCTGGCGGGATGAGCTGCGCACCAGGCGGCGCAACCAGTTCTTCATCGGCCTGGGTGCGGCGATCGGCGCTGCAGGTCTCGTGATCCTCGCCTCGAACTTCGTGATGAATGGCGTGATCAGCAGCCAGAAGGCCCGCAACAAGTTGCTGGAGGACGAGATCGTGCTCCTCGACGAGCGCATCGCCGAGATCCTCGATCTCGAGGTCAAGAAAGAACGCCTCCTGGCGCGCATGGAGATCATCGAGCAGCTCCAGCGCAGCCGGCCGGAGATCGTGCATGTCTTCGAGGAACTGGTGAGGACGCTCCCCGATGGCGTGCGCCTGACCTCGGTGAAGCAGTCCGGCAGGCGGATCGAACTCCGTGGCGATGCCGAATCCAACACCCGCGTGTCTGCCTTCATGCGCAACCTCGACAAGTCGGACTGGTTCACGCAGCCGGACCTCGAGGTCGTCGAGGTGCGCGAGGCTGGCGGCAGGGCCAAGAAGGGCGTGCCGCAGGAGACCGGCGAGTTTGCCGGCCGCTCCTCGCAGTTTGTGGTGTATGCCAACCAGGAATCGGTGACGGATGACGCGGAGGTTGCAAAGTGAACTTCCTTGATGATCTCCGTAACCTGGATTTCAACGACATCGGTCGCTGGCCGTTCCCGATCCAGGCGTTTTTCATCGCGCTGGTATTCGTGATCGCGGGTGCTGGCGGCTTCTGGACCTTCGTCTGGAAGAACCAGATGCCGAAACTCGAGAAGGCCCAGGCAGAGGAGCGCGAGCTGCGCAACACCTTTGAAGCCAAGCAGCGCAAGGCCGCAAATTTCAGCGCCTACAAGACCCAGCTTGCCGAGATCGAGCGTTCCTTCGGCACGATGCTCCGGCAGCTGCCGGGCAAGACCGAGATTCCGAATCTGCTGATCGACATCTCGCAGACCGGCCGCGGTGCCGGACTGCAGGAAGAGCTGTTCCAGCCGGCGGAGGAAAATCGCCAGGATTTCTACGCCGAAAAGCCGATCAAGATCCGCCTGTCGGGCTCGTACCACGAGTTCGGCCGCTTCGTGAGCGATATCGCGGCGCTGCCCCGTATCGTGACGCTGCACGACATCGAGATCGCGCCGAAGGGCAAGGATCCGGGTTTCGACGAGCTGGTGCTCAACGTTACCGCCAAGACCTATCGCTACCTGGATGAGGATGAGCTGCAGGCTGCCGCCGCTGCCGAGTCGGATGCCAAGGGGCGGGGTGGCAAGAAGTCCAGGACGACCCGTGAAAACAGCAAGGGCAACAAGGCTGCCAAGGCGAAGCCGGGGAAGAGCTAGATGATCAGGGTTCCATCCATGCTGTACAGCTTTCGCCTCCGGCAGGCCGGTGCCGGAATCCTGCTGGCATCCACCCTGCTGACCGGCTGCGGTGGTGGCCAGTCGGACCTGATGAAGTACATCGATACCGTCAAGGCGCGGCCGGGTGGCCGCATCGAGGCCTTGCCGCAGGTCAAGCCCTACGAGACCTTCACGTATGCGGCTGATTCCCTGCGTTCACCCTTCGTGCCGGATGCGCCGCAGGGCCGCGCGGGCGCGGTCGGCCCGCGCCCTGATTCGTCCCGTCCCAAGGAGTATCTGGAGCAGTTTCCGCTCGATACGCTTTCGATGGCCGGCACGCTGAGCCAGGGTGCCGCCAATTACGGCCTGGTGCAGACCAGTGATGGCCTGCTGCACAAGGTGCTGCCGGGCAACTACATCGGCCAGTACGACGGTCGCGTGGTCGCGGTGACGCAGGCCGAGATCCAGGTTGAGGAATTGGTGCCGGATGGCATGGGTGGCTTCTACAAACGGTCGGCCTCGATCGCACTTGGAGACTGAGGCGGGGTTGCCGTCCCCGCGCAGCGGGACACGGAATTTGAGTTGCCGACGCAGGAATAAGGTTGGGAGTACGGGATGATGAGCACGACCAGGGGCAGTGAGATGGCAGGACACAACGGCAGGCGGCATACCGTCGGTCGCGTCCTTGCGGCATGGATCGGTGCGCTGGCAATCGCCTTGACCGGGGTGTCCGCTGCGCTGGCCCAGGCCACGCCGGCCGCCAACCAGCTCAAGGACATCGAGGTGCAGGCACTGTCCGGCAATCGCGTGGAGTTGCGCCTGCTCACTTCCGGCGTCGCTGCCGAACCCCTGGCCTTCACCATCGACAATCCTGCGCGCATTTCCCTCGATCTGCAGAACACCACGCTCGGCCTCGACAAGCGGCGCAAGGACGTCAATGTCGGTCCGCTGTCCACGATCCTCGCGGCCGAGGCCGGTGGCAAGACCCGCGTCGTACTGAATCTCGACAAGATGGTGCCGTACCAGACACGCCTCGACGGCAATGCCATCGTGGTCACGCTCGGTGCGGCTGATGCGGCTGCTGCGGCCGTAACCTCCTTCCCCGCATCCACCGGCACAGCGTCGGCAACTGCCGCGCCGGCCGCCGGCCGCAGCATCAGCGGTATCGATTTCCGCCGCGGTGACAACGGTGCCGGCCGGGTAGTGATCACGCTGTCCGATCCGGCCACACCGGTCGATGTCCGCAAGGAAGGCGACCGCGTGTTGCTCTCGTTCAATGGCGCGACGATCCCGGCCAACCTGCAGAAGCGGCTGGACGTCACCGATTTTGCAACCCCGGTCAACTCGATCGAGTCGGTGAGCACCTCGTCCGGTACCCGCGTCAGCATCGCCGCCAGGCTGCCCTTCCAGGAACTGGCCTATCAGTCCGACGGCGTTTTCACGGTCGAGGTCTCACCCGTCGTCGAGGTCGAGAAGGACACCAAGCCGACCCTCTTTGACCCGGATCGTGAATATACGGGCGAGCGGCTCACCCTGTCCTTCCAGGACATCGAGACCCGCGCCGTCCTGCAGTTGCTGGCCGATGTCAGTGGCCGCAACATCATCGTCTCCGACAGCGTGGCGGGAAACGTCACCCTGCGCCTGCAGAACGTACCCTGGGACCAGGCCCTCGACATCGTCCTCGCCACCAAGGGACTCGACATGCGCGAGAACGGTGGCGTGATCATCGTTGCGCCGGCTGACGAGATCGCCTCGCGTGAAAAGGCCGACCTCGAGGCGCGCAAGGACATCCGTGAACTCGAACCGCTGTTGTCGGAGTTCCTGCAGGTCAACTATGCGAAGGCTTCCGACCTCGCCGAACTGATGAAGGGCAAGGGTGGCAAGGGCAATTCGATGCTGTCCGAGCGTGGCAGCGTGGCCATCGACGAACGTACCAACACGCTGCTCGTGCAGGACGTCAGCGAGAACGTCGCACAGATCCGGCGGCTGGTCAGCACGCTGGATATCCCGGTTCGCCAGGTCCTGATCGAGTCGCGCATCGTGATCGTCAACGACGACTTCAGCCGCGACCTCGGCATGCGGTGGGGCGTGACTGCAGTCGACGACACCAGCGACGGCCTGATCGCGGTGTCCGGTTCCGGCAGCGGTACCAACACCATCATCAATTCGGCGCTGAACAACCAGCAATCCACCGGTTCCATGTATCCGGTACAGCTTCCCGCCCAGGGCGATCGCTACAACGTGAACCTGCCAGTGTCCAATCCGGCCGGGCGGCTCGGCCTCGCCCTGCTCGGTGACGATTACCTGGTCGACCTCGAATTGTCGGCGGCGCAGGCCGAAGGCCGCGGCGAGGTGATCTCCTCTCCGCGGGTGATCACCGCCAACCAGAAGGAAGCCTCGATACGCCAGGGTGTGGAGATTCCCTACCAGGAGTCCTCATCCAGCGGCGCCACTTCGACGCAGTTCAAGGAAGCTGTGCTCAGCCTGAAGGTGACCCCGCAGATCACGCCTGATGACCGGATCATCCTCGATCTCACGGTGACCAAGGACAGCGTTGGCCAGGTGGTCTCCGACGAGCGCGGCGGCTCGATACCGAGCATCGACACGCGCGAAGTGGTCACGCAGGTGCTGGTCAACAACGGCCAGACCGTGGTGCTTGGCGGCGTCTACGAAACGGAAGAGGGCGAACAGGTCAGCAAGGTGCCGTTCCTGGGTGACATCCCGGGCGTCGGCGTGCTGTTCCGCTCGACCCGCAAGGTATCCAACAAGTCCGAACTGCTGATCTTCGTGACGCCGAAGATACTCAAGGAAGG
>JAHDYM010000028.1 GCA_023383705.1 Gammaproteobacteria bacterium
ACACGATCACCGTCCGGTTGGCGAAAATTTCCTTGCTGGTGCGATCCACCCATTCCGCGCCCTTGCGGGTATGAAACGTGACTTCGGGGACGGGCTGGCCTTCGCGATTGGCAGTCATGGTCGATACTCCTGTCTGGTGCTGTTACAAGTTGGTGCTAAGTTACACGTCTTAAAGCCGCTCAGAAAGCGCTTGAGCGAAGTCCGAGCCTGAACCATCCGGGGTACCTCTCATGAAGCGCGGATTCCCGCTGTTGGCGATACTGGTGCTGGCAGGCTGCAAGCCCGCAGCTGCGCCCGCGCCGGCCGAACCAAGCCGCGTGGGCACCGCCGTGGTCGGCGAAGGTCCGGCACAGCCGGCGATCCAGGCCAACGGCATCGTGGTGACACGCGACGAACTGGAGCTGTCCTTCAAGGTCGGCGGCATAGTACGTGAAATCAGCGTCAGTGAAGGGCAGGCGGTAAAACGCGGGCAGCGGCTGGCCACGCTGGAACTCACCGAGATCGATGCCCGTCTCGCCAGCGCCCGCGAGCTGTCGGCACAGGCCGAACGCGACCTGGCGCGCGGCACCGAGCTGCGCACCGACAAGCTGATCAGTGCACATGACCTGGAGGTGTTGCGCACCAACGCCGCTGTCGCTGCGGCCACGCTGCAGGAAGTCCAGTTCAACCGCGACCATGCCACCATCAATGCCCCGGACGACGGCGTGGTCCTGCGCAAGTTCGCGGAGGAGCGCGAGCTGGTGCAGGCCGGAGAACCGGTTTTGCGGATGGGACCGCGGTCAGGCGGGTACATCGTGCGCACCGGGCTTTCCGACCGCGATGTCGTGAAGCTGCGCCTCGGCGACCCGGCCAGCATCAGCCTGGATGCCTGGCCCGGGCGGATCCTCAAGGGCAAGGTAATCGAGATTCCGGGCGCGGCCGATCCCTCGAACGGCCTGTTTCCTGCCGAAATCGCCATCGAGGCGACGGAGCTGCGGCTGGTCAGCGGCCTGGTGGTGCGGCTGCGCCTGACACCGGCAAGCAGCAGCGGCCGCCTGCCCTACGCACCCGTTGCGGCGATCGTCGAAGCCGACGGCAATCAGGCGGCGGTTTTCGTGGTCAGCGATGGCGTGGCGAAACGCCGTGCCGTGCAGGTCGCATTCATCGACACCGCGGGCGTGGCCATTGCCAGCGGCCTGGCCGTCGGCGAAACCGTGGTGACCGACGGCGCGCTCTACCTGGCCGATGGCGAGCGGGTCCGCAAGGCTGAAGACACGGCTGCTCCATGACGCCGCTCGAGTACCCGATCCGCCGCTACCAGGTCACGCTGGTGGCCTTCCTGTGCCTGGTGGTGATGGGCATCTTTGCCTTCCTGAATGTGCCCCGTGAAGAAGACCCCTACTTCAAGATCTCCGCCTTCTACATTTCCGTGATCCTGCCGGGCGCAGACCCGATCGACCTGGAACGGCTGGTCGGCAAGCCGATCGAGGACCGGCTGGCCGAACTCGATGACGTGAAGGAGATCGAGACCACGATCCGCGACAGCGTGTCGGTGCTGGCCATCGAGTTCGAGGCATTCACGGACCCGGACAAGAAATACGACGAGGTGGTGCGCGAGATCAACGCGCTGCGGCCAACCCTGCCGGCCGACATCGAACGCATCGAGATCCGCAAGTTCAGCCCGGCACTGGTCAACATCGTGCAGTTTGCGCTGGTATCTGAAACCGCCAGCTATCGCGAGCTGGAGGATCTCGCCCGCGAGCTCAAGGACCGCCTCAAGACCGTGGACGGCGTGCGTACTGCCGAGAGCTGGGCATTCCCCCCGCGGGAACTGCGCGTCGAGATCGATGCCGGGCGGATGGCGACGCTCGGGCTGACGCCCGGCCTGTTGCTCGACGCCCTGCGCAGCGAGAACAGCGACACGCCGGCCGGCACCCTCGACGTCGGCCCGCGCAACTTCACCCTGAAGACTTCCGGCAGCTACGAGTCGCTCGACCAGGTCCGCGACACGGTGGTCACCAGCGACAAGGGCATCGTCACGCGCGTCCGCGATGTGGCCGAGGTGTTCTGGGCCGACCAGCCCTGGAGTTATGTGGGCCGCTTCAACGGCAAGCGGGCGGTGTTCGTATCGGCCAACCAGAAGGACGGCTACAACATCCAGGACGTGCGGGCGCGAATCGCCGATACCGTCGAGGAATTCAGGCTCCAGGTTCCGGGCCGCATCCAGCTCGAGTGGGGATTCGACCAGTCGCAGAACGTGTCCCGGCGGCTGAACCGGCTGTTCACCGACCTGATGATCGCGATCGGGCTGGTCAGCATCACGCTGCTGCCGCTGGGGCTGCGGGCCGCCGGCATCGTGATGATCTCCATCCCGCTGTCGCTGTCCTTCGGCCTCGCCTGCCTGTACTTCCTCGGCTTTTCGCTCAACCAGCTGTCGATCGCCGGCTTCGTGCTCGCGCTCGGGCTGCTGGTGGATGATTCGATCGTCGTGGTGGAGAACATCAGCCGCCACCTGCGCATGGGCTATCGGCGCGACGAGGCCGCGTTGCGTGGCACGCAGCAGATCCTGCGCGCGATCCTCGGCTGCACTGCTGCCCTGCTGTTTGCCTTCCTGCCGCTGATGGTCCTGCCGGCAACCGCGGGCAAGTTCATCCGCGTATTGCCGCTGACCGTGGTCACGACGATCGCCGGCTCATTGCTGATCGCGCTGCTGATCATCCCGTTCATCGCCAGTCGCATCCTCGAGCCCAGCGAGCACCCGGACGGCAGCCGGGCCCTGCGGCGCCTGATGGGCATGATTGAGCGCTGGTACCGTCCCGCGCTGGAGTTCTGCCTGGCACAGCCGCGCGGTACGGCAATCGTGACCATCGGCGGCTCGCTGCTGGTCTCCGCGATCCTGTTGCCGGTGGTCGGCTCGAGCCTGTTTCCCAAGGCCGACACGCCGGCATTCCTCGTCAGCATCGAGACACCGGACGGATCGAGCCTGGCCGCCACCGACCATGCGCTGCGCTTTGTCGAAGACCGGCTGGATGAAATGCCCGAGGTGAAGAGCCGCTTCGCCAACCTCGGCCACGGCAATCCGCAGGTCTTCTACAACCACATCCCGCGCCAGGATGCGGCCAACTACGCGGAGGTGTTCGTGCAGCTGAAGAGCTACGACACACGGCGCACACCCGAGCGACTCGACCAGCTGCGCACGACGCTGGCCGGTTACCCGAACGCGCGGATCTTCGTCGACGAGTTCGTCAACGGCCCGCCGATCACGGCACCGATCGCGATACGCATACTCGGCCCGGACCTTGGCACGCTGGAGGAACTCTCCCGTACGGTCGAGGGGCTGCTGGCCAGGGTGCCGGGCACGCGCGACATCGACAATCCACTGCGGGTATCGCGCACCAACCTGCGCCTGAAGGTCGATTCGCAGAAGGCCAACCTGCTCGGCGTCTCCACCGAGGACTTCGACCGCGCGATACGCCTCTCGGTGGCCGGCCTGAAGGCCGGCAGCTACAAGGAAACCAACGGTGAGCAATACGACATCGTGGTACGCACGCCGGTCGGGCCGCGCGCCGACCTGGCAGCGCTCGGCGAGGTGCGCATCCCCAGCCTGAGCGGTGCTGCCCTGCCGCTCTCGCAGCTGGCGCAACTGGAATTCGAGAAGGCGCCGACACGCATCCAGCGCTACCAGCGCCAGCGTTCCGTGACCGTGAACGCGGACGTGGACACGGGACTCAACACGGCGAAGCTCACCGCACAGGTAGTGCGCGCCCTCGACGAGATGGACTGGCCGCGCGGATACCGCTACGTGCTCGGCGGCGAGGCGCAGTCAGGCTCCGAGTCCTTCAGCGGCGTGGGCACCGCGGCCATCGTCGCACTGTTCGGCATCTTTGCCGTGCTGGTCATCGAATTCGGCAGCTTCCGCTCCACGCTGATCGTCCTGACGGTGGTACCCGTCGGTCTGCTCGGCGGCTTCCTCGCGCTGTTCGCCACCGGCAACAGCGTGTCTTTCACCGCCAGCATCGGCTTCATCGCGCTGATCGGCATCGAGATCAAGAACTCGATCCTGCTCGTTGACTTCACCAACCAGCTGCGCGCGCAGGGCGTGCCGCTGGACGAAGCCATCGAGAAGGCCGGTGAAACGCGCTTCGTGCCGATCCTGCTGACCTCGGCCACCGCGATCGGCGGCCTGTTGCCACTGGCGCTGCAGAACATCGGCCTCTACTCGCCGATGGCCTGGGTGATCATCGGCGGCCTGCTCAGCTCGACCTTCCTCGCCCGGCTCGTAACCCCGGTCATGTACAAACTCTACACCCCCAGCATTTAGGTGCCGGGTTTGGCTTATTTGGCTTATTTGGCTTATTTGGCCTGCCCGGCAAGCTGCGTCCCATCGAGGAAGCCGTCGATCCGCTCCAGCAGGTAGGCGTGGAAAGGATTGCTGCGCTGACGGGTCAACATCCACATCGGCATCCTGAGCACGCCGTTCTCGCCGTGGACCTGGAGGTGGCCGAGCTGAACGTGGTTTGTCGGCGGCCCGACCTGGTAACCGTACAGCGGGTCATCCGGCGGGAAGGGCAGCGCGACGTGCGAAAGCGAGAACGTCATGCGCGGCCACGCGAGACCGATGTCGCGCTTGACCACGCGGCCGGACCCCGGCACGGAACGCTGCTCGACGACCTGCAACGAATCGGTTGATGCATTCGTGATCACCGTCAAGGCATATGGCCGCCGTGCATCTGCCTGCAGCCGCCCGGTCAGCGAGCCGGGGTCGCTCACCAGCAGGGGCTGGACGCCTGCATTGCGGTTCACGTCGAACAGGACGAGTTCGTGGCCATCAGCAGTCAGGTGATCGAGCAGCGTGTCGGCGACGGCCTCGGCCCGCACCGTCGAATCGACAGTCGAGAGAAAGGCCAGCACGGGCGGGAAGCTGCGCAACTGGCCGCTGGCAGCGCGCCGCTCGACGCTGCGCGCCAGGGCGCGCGTCAGGCGGAAGGTCTCGCCTGCGGCGTGGAAGCTGAAGGACATGTACTTGTAGGGATCCAGCTCGATTTCGAGCTCCTCCCATGCCGCACGCCCGAAACCGGGCACGGACGACAGCCCGGTCTTGAAGCGCCCGATGATCGCCAGCTTCGACACGCCGATCGCCGGCGACAAAAGCACCAGCGCGGCGGGCTTTGGCAGTGACGCGTCATCGAGCGTCGCCAGCGTGTAGTCGACGGCGAGCGCCGCGCCGTTCGAGTAACCGACGACATACAGCGGGCGGTCGGGAGTTCCATGTGCGCGCAGCTCACGTGCTGCCAGTCGCACTGCGGCCTGCATGTCCTCGATGGTGAAGCTCAGCAGGCCGGACGGCGCAGTGCCATGCCCCGGCAGCCTGAGTCCCAGCACCTCGAAGCCGCGCGCAGCGAGGTGCTCGCCGATCGAACGCAGGCTATAAGGAGAATCGGTAAGTCCGTGCAGCATCAGCACGGCGCCGCGGGACGAGGCATCCGCCGTCGGTCCGAGCCTGAAGGTTCTGTTCCAGTTCAGCGGCCACACGCCCGGGTCACTGAGGCTGCCGGCGTGATAGCGGTTGATGAGCGTCCGGTCCGCCTCGGGAACCGCGCCGTACACCCGCTCCTGCAACTCCGCGAACAGGCGTTCCTCGATGGCCAGGTAATCGTCGAGCGAGCGCACGGTGCCGGCCTGCGCGGCAGTGAAATCCGCGAGGGAAACCTGATGCCAGGGAGCCGGCGCCGGCCCGCTGCGCAGGAAGTTCCAGTAAAGCCCGGCGCCGATCAGGGCCAGGCCCAGCAGCGCGGACCCGGCCGCAGCCACCAGCGAACGAGCGAGCCTTCGGATCATCCCGGCCTCCGGACAGGCGATTCAAAGCCTGTGCACGGCTGCCAGTGTAGTCGCCGGGAGCAATGCCGGCGATCGGCGGGACGTTCTGCCTCTACTAAATGGCCAAATAAGCCAAATAAGCCAAACCCGGCACCCTATTTCACGGCACCCTATTTCACTATCTTGCGGAAGACTGTTGCGATTCCAGGGCACGAGCCACGTTGAGTACGGCGTCCCGGGTGATGAGCTTGGGGTTGGCCTTGCAGAAATCCGTGAGCTCATCGCCGAGGCGCTGGTAGGTCCAGGGCGAACCGGTGCGGTCGGCCGCGTTGACCACTTCCTGCAGCGGCTTGCCGGTGACGGCCTGCAGGTAGCCGGCCGACCAGGTGATCAGCGAGTGGCGGCTGCCGAGGGGGGAAATCCTCACCATCTCGCTGTACACCCCGCAGGGAATCGCGCCGATGTCGGGCACGCCACCCATCCCGTCGGGCATCACCAGCTTTTCGGCCGAGGCACCACCGGCAGCGAGCAGCAAGACGCAGGCAGCCAGCGCGTGACGGCGGTGGTTCGGGTTCACAGGTTTCATGGGGCTGTATTCCGTCCTTTCGGTCAGGTAGCGCGGCGACCCAGCTCGGAGGGCTTCTTGGGCGCGATCAGCAGCAGGTAGATCAGGAACAGGAGCGCGGCAGTGAGCGTTCCGGCCTCCAGCGGATGATTCCAGGGCTCGATGAACACCTCGTGGCCCATCCAGTCCATCTTCTCCATGATCTCCACGTTCACCCAGGCGATATTGCCCACCGGAATGGCGTAGCGCAGGGCCGTGGCCGTGCGCTTGAACTGGAAGAGCCGGGTGAGGCAGTAGCCCGCCCAGACCACGGCGATGAACACGGAGGCCATGTTCACGGCGAGGTACAGGGTGCCCTTGCCCATCAGGCCGGGGTCGAAGGTGAGCAGGTTCCACGCATAGCAGAACCAGGTGACGAAGATGACCTCCATGAAGGTGATGATCGCGTAGTTGCGGTCCTTCGCGGTCTTGGTGCTCGGGCCAAGGCCTTCCTTGAGGCCCAGCTTGTCCTGGAACCACAGGAACATGTTGCAGCGGGTGTCCTTGTCGAAGGTGTAGAACACCAGCATCATGAGCAGCACACCCACCGTGGACCCCATGATCATGTACTCGGGGTAGGTGCCACTGACTTCCAGACCGCCCTCACCGTCCATCCGCGGCAGCATTCCCCAGTTCATGCGGCCGTACCACATGTAGAAGAACTCGATCCAGCACATCCAGACGATGAGGCCGCCGAAGAAACCGATCCAGGTCTGGAAGGTCTCGTTCTTCGACTTCACGCCATACCAGAGCATGATGACGCCGGTGAAGCCGAGCAGGGGCGATACGGCCAGGGTGAGATCCCGCCCGAGGAGGTGCTCGACCAGCACCATGGCCGTGTGGCCGAGGCCCACCGCCAGGAACATCAGCACGAAGGTGACGAGTCCGACGATCGGCGGCTTCCAGAGCTTCGATCCGGCCGGAACCGGCCGGGCAATGGTGTGTGCTTCGCTCATGCGACTTTCTCCGGTAAATCGAGGTAACGCAACTTGCCGGCGACGCCGTCCCAGTCGGCAGCGTCCGCCGGCACCTGTCCGCAGCCGGTAATCACCGGCCATACGGCAGAGAGTTCACGGTTGAGGGCGAGGAACTGCCGCATGTCGGCCGGCAGGTCGTCCTCGGCATGGATGGCATTGGCCGGGCACTCGGGCTCGCACAGGGAGCAATCGATGCACTCGTCCGGATCGATGACCAGGAAGTTGGGGCCCTCGTGGAAGCAATCCACCGGGCAGACTTCGACGCAGTCCTGGTACTTGCAGCGAATGCAGTTCTCGGTCACTACATAGGTCATGCGGTCATCTCCTCTGCGTGCCAGTCTAGACAGGCCGCCGGGCCGGGTGTGTCAACCGATGGCAAACAGAGCACAACCCATGGCAATCGTCGGCTAAGCTGTAGCCATGAGCCCAGCCACCCCCCGCCTGTTGCTCGTTGACGACGACACCGGCCTTGCCGCGATGCTGCGCGAGTTCCTGGAACTGCAGGGCTTCAGCGTCGATGTTTTGCATAATGCCGAGGAGGGTCTCGCCCGCATCGATGCCGACCCGCCGGACCTGCTGATCCTCGACGTGATGCTGCCCGGCATGAGCGGCTTCGAGGCACTGAAGGAACTGCGCAGCCGGCACGATCTGCCGGTGGTCATGCTGACCGCGCGCGGCGAGGAATCCGAGCGCATCCTCGGGCTGATGGGTGGCGCCGACGACTATCTGCCCAAGCCCTTCAGTCCACTCGAACTGGCCGTGCGGATCCGGGCCATACTCAAGCGCTCGCACAGCGAACCGGCCGTGACCCGCTCAAGCGAGATCCTCACGGCCGGCCCGCTCCACCTCGATCTGCGCCGCTGTGTGCTGCAGGTCCGCGACACGCCGGTTACGGTCACTGCCGCCGAGATGCGCGTGCTTGAACACCTGATGCGTCATCCGGACGAAGTGCTGTCGCGTGCACGGCTGACCGAACTCGCGCTCGACCGGCCGATCGAGGCCTACGACCGCAGCATCGACACGCTGATCAGCAAGCTGCGCCGCAAGCTGGCCGATGCCGGCATCACGGCAGGCTGCATCCGCGGGCTGCGCGGACACGGTTATGTGCTGGATACCGCTGTACTCAACGAGTCCTGAGCGATGAGGCTCCCGTACCAGCGACTTTATCTGCGCATGTCGTTCTATATCGGCGCAGCGCTGCTGGCCTTCATCGGCCTGGCGGTGGCGAGCGTGGTGGCGGTGGCCTCCTTCCAGCTCGAGAGCTATATCGCCACCCGCCAGAGCACACTGGGGCGAACGGCTGCGGATGTGCTCGCCAGCGGCGGGCGGGCGGCACTCGAGCATTGGTTGCACACAGACGCATCGATTCCACCGGGCGTGACGATCTTCATCCTCGACGAGAACGGCGACGACATCCTCAACCGGCGCATACCACCCGCCTACGTCAACTTCGTGCGGCACTCGGTGCTGAATGCACCGGAACTGCCGACCAGCAACTATCGTCCGGTGCGACTTGCCCCGCAGCTCATCGGGCCGGACCAGCACGCCTATGCCTTCCTGCCCCTCCCGAACCAGATCTCGGTCTGGGGCAGTCCGGCGACTGCCGCCGGCCTGCTGATCGCCGCCCTGCTGGTGATCGCGACGGTGGCATGGCTGATCGCGCGCACCGTCGGCCGGCCGATCGGCGAGTTGCAGGTGGCGGTCCGCGAACTTGCGCTGGGCCATACGGAGGCCCGGGTGCCGGCAGCGATCACCGGGCGCCGGGACGAACTCGGTGCGCTGGCGGCCGACTTCAACTCGATGGCCGACAAGCTTGCCGCCCTGCTCGCCAGCCGGCAGCAGCTGATGGGCGAGCTCTCGCACGAGCTGCGTTCACCGCTTGCACGCCTGCAGGCCGCACTCGCGCTGGCCGAGCACCGGCAGTCCATCGGCACCACCGAGCGGAAGCGGATCGAGCAGGAAGTCCAGCGCATGAACCTGCTGATTGGCGACCTGCTGCGTTTCTCGCGGCTGGATGCCGCAGCTGAAATCGTGCGCCGGCTGGTGCGTCTCGATACGCTGCTGGCCGAACTGGTCCGCGATGAGGAGATCGAAGCCACCGCGCATCCCTGCCGCCTGGTACTCGAGGCAGCCCCCGGTCTCGAAATGATCGGCGACCCGCAACTGCTGCGCAGCGGTTTCGAAAACATCGTGCGCAACGCCATCCGTTACGCCCCGCCTGACTCGGTCGTGGACGTGGTCGCCAGGCGTGAGGGCAACCGGCTGAAGGTGGAAATACTGGACCGCGGACCCGGCGTGTCACCCGAACTGCTGACCCGGATCTTCGATCCCTACGTACGCGCGCCCAAGTCGGCGGATGACAACGGCGGCACCGGGCTCGGGCTGGCAATTGCACGGCGCGTGTTTGAAGTACATGGCGGCAGCGTCGTCGCGACACCACGGCCGGGCGGCGGGCTCACGGTGAGTGTGGTGTTGCCCGCCGCGGAATTGAGCTGAACCACGCCGAGGAAACCACATGAGCAAATTTCCCGACCACCAGCCTCCGACCGGCAACTATGCCGGCGATGTCACGGCAAAGCAGGCCTGGAGCGTGCTCGCCTCGAACCCGGACGCGGTGCTGGTGGATGTGCGCACGCAGATCGAGTGGACGCTGATCGGCAGGCCCGACCTCAGTGGCATTGCCCGCGAACCGGTTTACCTGCAGTGGGTGACCATGCAGGGCCCGAACCCGAACTTCGTCAGTGAACTGCAGGCCGCCCTCGAAGCGCGCAAGGTCCCCAGGGACGCACCCGTCTATTTCCTGTGCCAGTCGGGCGGACGCTCGAAGATCGCCGCGATCCAGGGCACCGGGCTTGGCTACAGCGCCTGCTACAACATCGCCGAGGGTTTCGAAGGCGCGCTCGACGAGCACAAGCACCGCAACAGCATCAGCGGCTGGAAGGTCGCCGGGCTGCCCTGGACCCAGACCTGAGGGCTGCCTAGCCGGCCGGCATCAGCGGCACCGGATCGAGCACCCAGTTGCCCGACTCGCGGCGCGCCGGCGAAGGGATGGCAAAGGCCACATCGCCCTGCTGTGCCCGCAGGGCATGCATGTCGATCCGCCAGCCGCGTGCCTGCCACTCCTTCAGGTGCTGGCGGTAACGCAGCACCGCCGCATCGCCAGGCACGAGGATCTCCTTGTTGTTGGTCTCCGGCGTACGCACCGGATTCAGGTTCTCGAGGATCGCGATGTCCTCGTGGACGATGTTCAGCGTCAGCTGTTCCACGCGCGCGTCATGCTTGCTGTCGAGCAACCAGTTGCGCATGTTGAGGAAGTAGATGCGCGTGTGACTCTCGTCGATGGGCTGCTCGAAGAGGTACTGGTGGAAGGCATTGGTGGCGGTGAGCTCGATCCAGGTGACGAGCTGGTTGGGCCCCTGGTACCAGGAACCGGCCGCACCCGTGCGCTCGCCGGTCCGGTCGCTGGCCAGGGTGGTCTGGTCGTTCTTGTCGGCAAAGGCAAGGAAGAACTTGCTGCCGTAGGGGATGTCCTCCAGCGGCAAGGCATTGCGCTGCAGGTCCAGCGCCATCTTCGGCGCACCCTGCAGGGGATGCACGAACTCGTTGTGGATCGGATCCATGCCGTTCTCCACCGAGCGCTGATAGTAGGCGTTCAGCTCCAGCACATAGGTCTGGCACTTCCAGCCTTCGGCGCCGTACTCGGGGATCTCGTAAAGCGGCGGGCGCTCTGCCTCGGGCAGGTCGCCGAGGAAGGCAAAGACGATGCCGTACTTTTCCTGCACCGGATAGGCATCGACCTTGGCGCGGGCGGGAATCCTGGTGGCCTCGCCGAGCGAGGGCACCTTGCTGCACTTGCCGTCACCGCCGAACTCCCAGCCATGGTAGGGACAGGCGACGTTGCCGCCCTTGATCACGCCCTTGCTCAACGCGCCACCGCGGTGCACGCAGGTATCGGCCAGCACGCGCGCCTGGCCCGACTGGTCGCGAAAGACCACAAAAGGCAGGCCAAACACCTGTGCACGGCTCGGCTTGTCCGCGGTGATGTCCTTTGCTAGGGCGACGGGGTACCAGAAATTAATGAACATGAGAAACTCCGGGGGCTCGCTGTCAGCAACTCACTCTAGCATTCGCCGTCCGGCACGCCGTGGTTTCAGCCGGACAAAATATTCGTGTTCATCTGTCGGCCGGTTGGCTCCGGCCGGTGCTTTATTCAGCGATAGCGCAGTCGCTTGCAGAAGCGCACTTCGCATTGCGTGCACTTCGGTGCCGCGCCACAGATATCGCCGTGATCCGCGGACATGAACAACCGGAACAGTTGTTCCACATGGTGCGGATCAAGGCCGGCCTGCGCCGACCATTCACGCAGGCGCTGCGCAGCCGCTGCAGGCTCCAGCAGCTGATGACTTATGCCGATCCGGCCAGGCCCGATCAGCCGGCTCAGCAAGTCCGGGGTCGCCAGCCGGGCCGCCACCGGCGCATCGCCTGCTGCCGAGATCAGGTTCGCCGCATCCACCTTGTGACGCTGTAGCGTCGCCTGGACCTGTGCGATCAGTGCTGCCGGCTGCTGCTGTGCCTGGTTGCGCTGGAACCAGTAATAGGCCTGCGTCATGCCACCGCCGACAATGTCCGGCAGGTCTTCGAATTCCTCGCGCGCATGCAGGCGCTCCTGCAGTTCTGGCGCAAAGAAAGCCAGGATGTCCTCACGAGCGACGCGACGCGGGCCCATTCGGCCGTTGCCCTGGCCGGGGAAACGCGGATGCCAGTGCAGCAGGATGAAATCGCCCTCCCCGGCCAGCGCCGTCAGCACGGCCTGCCGGTAGGCTGCATGGCGCTGCGGATCGAGGTTGTGCAGCAGGCCGTGGTCGAGCACCAGGTCGTAGGGCCGGTCGGCCTGCCATGCCGTGATGTCGGCCTGTACCGCGGTCACCGCGACGCCGGCCTCCCGGGCACGCGCTGCCGTGAATTCCAGCGCCCTGGGGATGAAGTCGAGCGCCGTGACCTCCCAGCCGCGCTGCGCCAGGTACACGGAATCAGTGCCGGCGCCGCAGCCGATGTCCAGCACCCGGCCCGGTTTTCGCTTTGCACAAAGCTCGGCCAGGAACAGCGTGGGCTCGTCGTGCGCCCAGGGCAGGTCCCGCCAGGTTTTTGCCCAGTCGTAGGTAGCCATGAAGGTTTTCAGTTCGTCTGTACCCATGCCGGCTGGCTCCAATCAGGACTTTGGCCATATTCCCACAGTCGCCCGAATCCGTCTGCGCATTCCCGGCGAAAGACTCCCTGAAGGAACTGCGCACCGGCGGGTTCCAGGCAACAACGGCATTCGCTTGAGGGAGAAAGACAATCATGAGCCCGCCCGTATACGCGCTCACCCCGGTGAGCAGCATCGAACGTTCCGCAGGCACGACGCTGCGACCCGAAGCCATCGCGGTCCGTGACGCCCTCATCGCGCGTGGACTGGAAACCCCGATGGTCGACAACCAGCTGGGCGCCGAGGAAAAGCGCCAGCGCATCCAGGCCCACTTTGCGGAAATCATGAAGGTGCTGGGCCTCGACCTGCGCGATGACAGCCTGATGGATACCCCGCGGCGCATCGCCAAGATGTACGTCAACGAGATCTTCGGCGGGCTCGATTACGCCAATTTCCCGAAACTCACCGTGGTCGAGAACAAGATGCAGGTGGAGGAGATGGTCCGTGTCGATGGCATCGACCTGTCGTCGACCTGCGAGCATCACTTCATCACCATCGACGGCACGGCCAGTGTGGCCTATATCCCGCAGCGCAAGGTGATCGGTCTCTCCAAGATCAACCGCATCGTGTCTTTCTTCGCGCAGCGGCCGCAGATACAGGAGCGGCTCACGGAGCAGGTACTGCTCGCGCTGCAGACCCTGCTCGACACCCGGGATGTTGCCGTGAGCATCACCGCCGTCCACTACTGCGTGAAGGCGCGCGGCGTGATGGACAGCAACAGCGAGACCACCACCACGGCGCTGGGCGGCGTGTTCAAGACCAGCCCGGATACCCGCCGGGAATTCCTGCAGGGACTGGCGAAGAAACAACTCTAGGCAGGGTCTTCCGTGCTGCGCCACTCGGCCTGGTAGTCGAGTCCAAGCCGGACCAGCCGTTCGAGCAGGCGGCCGTAGCCGATGCCGGCGGCCGCTGCGGCGGCGGCGAAGTCCTCGCCGTCGCTGAGGTTCGGATTGCAGTTTGCCTCGAGCAGGAAAACGCTGCCGTCAGCGCGCATGCGGAAATCCATGCGCGCATAGCCGGTCATGTGCAACGCCCTGTAGATCCGCTTGCTCAAACGGCTGAGGTTCTCTTCAGCGGCAGTACCCAGATCCATCGCCTGGCCGGTCTGGATACCGTGCTTCTGCTGGTATTTGTGGTTCCACTTCACCCGGCGCGTGGCGATGCCGGACATGATTTTCGGCAAGGTACCGAAGTCCATCTCCCAGACTGGGAAGGTACGCAGCCGATCGTTCCCGCACAGGCCCACGTACAACTCGCGCCCTTCGATGTATTCCTCGACCAGCGCATCGGTCTTCGTGCTTTCGTGGATGAAATCGATGCGCTCCCGCAACCGCGCCACGTCCTCGACGATGGATGCCTGCGAGATACCGAGCGAAGCGTCCTCGGTCGCCGACTTCACGAACAGCGGATAACGCAGCTTCGGCGACAACCGGTACGGCCGGCCGCGACGGAACAGGGCGAACTGCGGCGTGGGGATCCGGTGCCAGGCCATGAGTTGCTTGGTCAGCACCTTGTCCCGCGACAGCATCATGCCGCGCGGGTTGCAGCCGGTATAGGGCTGACGCATCAACTCCAGGAAGGCGACGATGTGCTGGTCGTAGGTGACGATACCCTGGAATTCCTGCAGCAGGTTGAAGGCAATGTCGGGTTTCCAGGTCGTGATCTCGTTGCGCAACTCGGCCAGGTTGTCATACAGGCCCAGCGCACGCACCTCATGTCCGGCCTCGCGCAGGAATGTCATTACATCGTATTCGGTTTCCCACTCCTCGATCTGCTGGGGCGTGTAGCCCGTGAGCGTCTCGGGTGGCACGAGGCTTTCGTGCATCAGCACCAGCACGCGCAGTTTCTTCATCCGGCCACTCCAGACTGGAAAGAGTCAGGTACGTCCCGGAAGTGTACGGGAGGGAAAGACCTGCCGGTAGCCGCTGACATCGCCATCGAGGATCACATCCTCCGGACGCACGGGTCGCGCGAGCGCCAGGCCGGCGAGGCTGCGACAGCGACTCAGCGCCACATACGTCTGCCCATGCGTGAACGCGCCACGGCCGAGGTCGATGTACACGCGATCGAAAGTCTGTCCCTGGCTCTTGTGTATGGTGATCGCCCAGCCCAGGCGCAGCGGCAACTGCCTGAAGGTGCCGATAACGCCGGGCGTTATCTGCTGCGTGCTGCGCTCGTACTGGTAGGCGATGTTCTCCCAGGTCGCCGGCTTCACTTCGTGCTCACTGCCATCGGGCAGCTGCACGACCGGGCCATCCGGCGAAAGCGCCGTGACGATGCCCCAGGAGCCGTTGATCCAGCGCTTCTCGTTATCGTTCTTCAGGAACATCACCCGGGCACCGGGCTTCAGGCCGAGTTCCGGCTCGGTCGGAAACGCCGAGCCATCGAAGCGGCCGGTGACCTCGGCGCTGTAAACCTGCGGCCGGCCCGGCAGTGCCGCCAGGCGCCGCGCATTCTCGCGGAAGGCGGCGGCGTTGGTTGCGGTCAGCACGATATGGCTGTCCGGATCGTCGAGCGCGGCACGGCTCCGCACACGGGAGTTCAGCGCATCCAGCACAGCCTCGTCGGGGTCACCGTCGCGGATCTGCTGCAGGATCTGCCGGAAGGCCGCGTCGTCCTTCTGCCGGTAAATCTTCTCCAGCTCGATGGAGCTGCCACCACCGCAATTCTTCCAGGCCTGCGCCTGGAAGAAATACGGGCCGCCGCCGGTCGCGGCGAAATACTCGCGCAGCTCGGGCTCGCGCACCACCGGCGGCAATTGCCAGAGGTCACCGAACATGGCGAGCTGCACACCGCCGAACGGCTCGTCGCTGCGGCGGTTCACCCGCAGCGACTGGTCGATCCCGTCGAGCAGGTCGGCACGCACCATCGACACCTCGTCGATGATCAGCAGCTCCAGCGCCTTCATCACGCCGGTATGCCGCAGCGGACGGATCGTGCGCAGATCGACAAAACGCGGCGGCAGGCGGAAAAACGAATGGATGGTCTGGCCGCCGACATTGATCGCCGACAGGCCGGTCGGCGCGACCACGGCCACCTTGCGCAGCGTCTCCTCGCGCAGCAGGTGCAGCAGCGTGGTCTTGCCGGTGCCGGCCCGGCCGGTCACGAACACATGCTCGTCACCGGCCTCGATCAGCGCCAGGGCGCGCTGGAAGTCCGCATTGGGCTCCAGGCCCGCGCGCAGCGGTGAGGGTGTGTCCGGACGTGGCTTCATCTAGACTGACATTATGCTTGACTGGTTCGCCGCACTGCTTGCCCTCGTCTTCGTCGCGCTCGCCGTCGTCTACGACGTGCGCTTCCGCCCGGTCGCCTGGGATACCTATCGGCCGAAGGCGGCATGGATTCGCGCCGGCCTCTACTTCTGCTGCTGCTGGCTGCTGTCGTATCTCAGCGGCGGTATGCAGCTGCTGCTCGAGAGCCCGGTATACACGCAGGCGCAGCTCGGCGACCCGGCATGGCTCGGCTATACCGTCGGTCTTTATGCCTTCATCCTGATCGCCTACGCCGGCGTCTGGTCGTATTTCACGCCCGTGTTCGAGCGCCGGAAAAACACGCTGGTCTCGGCGCTGTTCGGCTTTCTCTGGGGCTCAAGCTCGGGCCAGCTGTTCCTCTCGGTGTGGCTGATCGCCGGCAAGCTGGGCCTGCCGGACTGGGGCACCTGGCTCACGACCTTCACGCTGCTCGCCGCCTGGCAGCCCAACTGGCACAACATCTACTGGGACCACTACATCGCACCCGAACACGACACGCCGATGACGCAGAAGATCAAGGCGCTCGGCTGCCACATCCCGAACCTGGCCATCGGGCTGACCTACCTCAGCCTGTATGAAAACCATCTGATCTTCGTCAGCACGCAGGTGATCGCCTGCATGGCGGCCGGTATCGGCATGCGCTATCCGGCGCCGTGGGTCGCGCCGAGTGCGCTCAACTATGCCCGGCGTACCAGTGCGCGGATTCCGCGCTGTACCGGCTATATCCCGAAGGATCCGCGCAGCGACCCCTACACGCCCTTCTATCCGGGCTGGCGCCCGGCGGACAGGCCGCCGGGCACCTGAACCGCATCGCCGGTGCTTATGGGGCCGGAGCCGGGGCCGGAGCGGCGTCACGCACGTAAGTGACGAACATGCCCTCCATGTCACCGTCTTCGGTATACACCTCGAGGTCCTTGAATTTCCAGCCCTGCTTGGCCATCTCGGCATGCTTCTCCGTGACATCCTCGGCCATCGAGCTCTGGCCCTTGCCATTCACCCATACGGTTATCGCGGTAGCCTGGCTGTCCTCGGCAGCCAGTGCTGCATTCATGCCCGAGAACATGCCCAGTACCGCAAAGGTACCGATAATCAGCTTCCTCATCTTCAGACTCCTGAAAAATCCTTGTTTGTAAAACACCTGGCGACGTTCCGGCGGATACCGCTGGTGCTTCGAGTATTGCAGATTCAAGGCGCAGTCGCAGCTGGCCAATGATGCGATGATGGGCGATGAATGATTTTTCCAGTCTCGATCTGACCCCTGCCCTGCGCCAGGGTGTGGAAGCCGCCGCATGGCTCGGCATGACGCCGGTACAGGCCGCAGCCCTGCCGGCCATCCTCGCCGGACGCGACGTGATCGCCCAGGCGAAGACCGGCAGCGGCAAGACCGCGGCCTTTGCACTCGGCCTGCTCTCTGCCATCGACACCGGCCATATCCGGCTGCAGGGGCTGGTGCTGTGCCCGACCCGCGAACTGGCCGACCAGGTCAGCAAGGAAATCCGGCGGCTGGCGCGCTTCATCCCCAACCTGAAAGTGCTCACCCTGTGTGGTGGCATCCCGCTGCGTCCACACCTCGCCTCGCTGAAACACGAACCGCACCTGGTCGTCGGCACGCCGGGACGCATCCTGGAACTGCTGCAGAAGGGCGCGCTGCCGCTGGCCGGACTGCGCATGCTGGTCCTCGACGAGGCCGACCGCATGCTCGACATGGGCTTCAGCGAGGACATCCAGGCGATCACCGCGCAGATTCCGCGCCGGCGCCAGACCCTGCTGTTCTCCGCCACCTATACGGACGCAGTGCGCGACATCAGCCGGCAGTTCCAGCGCGATGCGCTCGATGTGAGCGTCATGGCCACACTCGGCGCGGAGGAAGTCGAACAGCTCTTCTTCGAGGTCGATGAAGCGCGCAAGCTCGAAGCACTGACCGGCCTGCTGATGCAGCACCGGCCGGAATCGGCACTGGTGTTCTGCAACACGCGGCACGCGGTGCGCGAACTGGCGACCCGGCTCGCCGCACAGGGACATTCGGTGCTGGCGCTGCACGGTGAACTCGAACAGCGCGAGCGCGACGAGGTGCTGTTGCGCTTCGCCAATCGCAGCTGCGCGGTGCTGGTGGCAACCGATGTTGCCGCGCGCGGGCTGGACATCAAGGAGCTGCC
The DNA here is from genome assembly GCA_023383705.1 of Gammaproteobacteria bacterium. GTDB lineage: Bacteria > Pseudomonadota > Gammaproteobacteria > Steroidobacterales > SHZI01. The sequence continues at coordinate 18,030 of JAHDYM010000028.1, forward strand.
GGTGGTGATCAACTACGACATGGCGCTCACGGCCGACGTGCACCTGCATCGCATCGGGCGTACCGGTCGCGCCGGCAGCAAGGGCCTGGCCTGGACGCTGTGCACGGTGCAGGAACGCCACCGGACGGCCGCCATCGAAGAGCGGCAGGCCACGGCACTGAACTGGCAGACACCGGCTCCGGGCAGCGCGATGCAAAAGCCGCTGACCGCCGGCATGGTGACGCTGGCCATCGACGGCGGCCGGCAGGACAAATTGCGCCCCGGCGACCTGCAGGGCGCATTGACGGGTGATGCCGGGCTGCCCGCCGACGCGATCGGCAAGATCGACATCTACGCCACGCGGGCCTATGTGGCCATCAAACGCCGCTCAGCCGATCAGGCGCTGCGGGCGCTGAACGCCGGCAAGATCAAGGGTCGGCGGTTTCGGGTCCGGCGGCTGGGTTGAAGTGCGCACGTGTCTGGCTGCAGGATTTCGACGCGTCACCTGGCCGATCCACGCATCAACTGCTTGCGCCTACCATTTCACTGATCTGCTCCGTCACTTGACCAAGCACAGCAGCAGAAAGTTTGCCTAATCTGGTCGCGTGGGAAGCTTCAATCGTCGCGACTTTGGCCGTTCGGACTACGGAGGCGAACGGAAGACCAGCCATGGCTAGATTTTTTACTTCCACATCGCCGGGCCAACCCCGATTTTCCGCGCTCGTGATCATCAAGACCCACAGCAGGCCGTGCGTGGCCTCGAGGCTTCCGCCGGAGATGACCAAAGCAGGTCGCGACTGTCGCGTACCCTTGTCCGTATAAGGAAAAGGAACTTTGACAACGTCACCTCTCTTAAAGGCGACCATAGGCTTTCTTGTCCGCCGCTGAATCCCATTCACTGAAGGTACGGAATGGGTCATCCACTTCTTTAACCCCATTCGCCTTGGTCAGAATCACTCGCGCGCCGTCAATCTGGTAAGCCAGTTCATCGCCCTCCCGCAGATGCAGGGCAGCGCGAATTGGTTGCGGAATGGTGGTCTGAGCCTTTGTCGTCAGTTTGCTGGTAATCATGCGGAGCGCCCTCCGTAAGGAATATCCTTACGGTAAGGAAGCCGCCTGCTGCTGTCAAGGATGACTCCCGGGGTCTTGCTCTTGCGACCGGCTCCCCGTCATCCGGGGGCGCCGTCGTTCGGAGTGCCGAGATCGGCCGCAATCAGCCGGAACTGCTCCAGCGCCGCTTCGAGGTCGTCGACGATCTCCTGGGCAATGATGCCCGGCGCGGGGAGGTTGTCGGAGTCGGACAGCGAGCCGTCCCTGAGTCAGCAGATGTCGAGGCGGAGGCGGTTTTCTATTTATTGGTCAGTGACTTGCAGCATGAGCCACGATTAAGATCAGTTGACTGATCTTAATTCATATCAAACAAGATCAGGTTACTGCGCCTAATTGTCAGGCATTCCTGCAGTCTGCCTCTGCCGCTCGGCCCAGGGTGGGGTCGTTGGCCATCTTCAGGAAAAGCAGATAGCTGAGTTGTTCGACGTATTTTTAAACCTGCAGCCAGAATCAGCTTGAACAGCTATAGCCGCATGGCCTTTGCAGCGCAGGCTCAGGCCCGGCCCAGCGCCGGTATCACCCGCTCGCCGATCAGCCGTATGCCATGCGCCTGGTGCTTTTTCAGCTCCAGGGCAACCTGGTTGCAGCCGGCCTGTTGCAGCGCCCGCAGGTGCTCGATGACATGGTCCATGTCATCCACCGAGCCGGTGAGCGTCAGGTGATCGACGCACATGTCCAGCAAGCGGTGCGGAACGCCCTCGACCGAGTGTGCATTCCTGGCGGCCATGGCGTAGATCTGCGGGATGTGCCGCAGGATCACCGCGAAGTCCTCGGCGTTCATGAACTCGCGCATCATGTACTCGCGGAAGATGGCGCGAAAACCGATCCAGCGCTTGGCCTCGTGGCGCGATTCCTGCAGATCGTCGTAGACATACCAGGCCATGAAGTTGTTGAAGCGGAATGCCGCCGGATCGCGGCCATGTTTTTGCAGCTCGGCCTTCACGGTATCGACCGCCGCACGCGCCAGTCCGGGCGACAGGTCGCTCATCATGATGCCGTCGGCAGCGCGCGCCGACATGCGCAGCATCTGCGGCCGGTTGGCGGCGGCAAAGACCAGCGGTGGCACGCTGGCGGTGATCCACTGCGGATCGTAGTCGTTGATGCTGTACATCTGGCCGTGGTAACTGAAGGGCCGTTGCGTCGTGGCGCCCTTCACGATGTCGATGGCTTCGGCGACGGCCCGCACCCGGCGCTGGCGGGGAATGTCGAGCGCCATCACCACTTCACCGCCGCCGCCGATGATGGCCTGGGCGCGGCCCGGACACAGCTCGTTGAGCGTCAGCAGCGCCATGGCGATGCGGAAGGGATGCAGCTCCCAGGGGCTGAGCGCGATGGGCCCGATCCGGATCCGGCTGGAAGCCCGCGCCAGCTCCGCGAGGTTGCCGAAGGGATCGCGGCCATCGAGGTAGCTCGCGCACCACACGGCGTGGATGCCGTGGCGCTCGGCCAGCAATCCCAGTTCCTTCAGTTGCGCCGAGGGCAGCTGCGAATCAAGGACGATATCGATGTCCATGCAGCGACCAGCTCAGAGCCGCTTCCAGCTGCGCAGCACCTCGCCGTAGAGTTTGTCGACGTGCTCGAAGATGCCCGGCGCACCCTGCTCCAGCAGCGCGCGGTTGGTTTCCGGGAAGACCTCCCGGCCACCTTCGGCCGCCAGCTGCCGGGTGGCATCGATGACGATCTTGCTGGTGCGTGCGTACTTCACCTGGCTCGGATCGGTCTGCAGGCCAAAGGCATCGTCGATGATCTTGCTGGCCGGATTCGGCTGCCAGCGTGAACCGATGGCGAAGATCACCTCGCGCCGGTCGAGGATGTTCACGTCCTTGTCGACCACCACCACGACCTTGGCGATCGGGTTGCGCTGCGCTACCTTGAGGCCGGCGGCGAGGCCCTCGCCCGCGGCCTTCTTGTCGATGCTCATCACCACGAAGCCCATGGCGTCCTGCGGGTTGGTGTAGGCCACGAAGTTCGGGATCTGCTTGCCGAGCAGCACGCTGTACATCGCGTCGGCCGGTGCGGTCACGCTGGCGCGCTGCATGCCGGTCATCGCGTTGGTGAACCACGGATCGCGGCGATGCGTAACCGTGTTGACGGTCATGACGTAGTTGTTTTCCTTGACCGGGCCCAGGTAGCCGAACATCTCGCCGAAGGGGCCTTCGTTCTCGAAGGGTCCGTCCAGCTGCACCTCGCCCTCGATCACGAACTCGGCATGTGCGGGAATCAGGATGTCGGTGTCTTCGGAGCGGACCACCTCTATCGGCTTGCCGCGCATGCCGCCGGCGATCGCCAGCTCGTCCTGCGGCGCATCGGTGAAGCGCGGCGCGAGGCGCGTACCGCTCAGCAACCAGACCATCGGGTCCTGGCCCAGGACGATCGAGTATTTCACGGACTTTTCGCCGCGCTTCTGCGCGGCCTTCAGGAACTTGTCGCCGGTCTGGTTCGGTTCGATGTTGATGCCGAGCTTGCGCGGGCCCTTGATCTCGGCGCGGTAGGTGCCGAAATTCGCACCGAGCTTCGCATCGACCATGAAGTGCGAGCCGGTGTTGACGTAACGGCCGCCGTCGGCCGGGTTGGTCTTGACGAAGGGGAATGCCAGCAGGTCGATCTCGTCGCCCTTCAGCACCACCTGCTTGCAGGGCGCCTGGTCACGCGGGATTTCGACGGGCGGCAGCTCCGGGAACTTGCCGCCGTTCTTCGCCAGCATGTCCTTCATGTAGACCATGGCGCCGTTGTAGGTGGCGTAGTGATCGCCGGGCACCGCCGGCAGGTTCCAGACGATCGCGTCGGTGTTCCAGTGGCCGTAGAGGTTGACGAGCACCGGGCCCTTCATCCACTTGCCGTCGATCTTCACTTCCTCGAAGAGCATGGTCGGCGCGCCGTACATGCTGTACTGGTCGGTGGCGCGGAAGAACAGCCCGGTGATCTCGTACTTGTCCTGGTCGATGCGATCGAAGCGCATCAAGAGACCGTTGGCCTCGAGTGCCGCGACCCAGTCGCGCATCGAATCGAAGGGCGCTTTGGGTGCGGGGCCGGTCTTCTTGCGGGTGCTTCCGCCCTTGGCCGCATAGACCGGCTTGCCGGCACCCGCCGCGAAGACCGCGAGGCCCGCACCAGCGGCCCCGACGCTGGCCAGCAGCGTGCGACGTGAGATTTCCTCGGCAGAAGGCTCTTTCCCTACTTCAGACATGCTCGACTCCCTGGAATTTTGCGTGGATGCGATCTGGGGCAACGATACTGCACACGGAGGCGACTGACCAACGTTGGTGGCCACGCAAAGCGGTTGATCTGACCAAGGTGCGGCGTCTCACAGCGGTATTGGCCAATACCGGGACCTGCAGGACCACCACATGGAAGCTGACCGGCGTTTCTGGCTGCAGCATGCCGTCTGGCCACTGCTGGTGTTTTTGCTGGTTGCGGCAATCGCAGCCACCACCAGCCTCGACGCAAGCATCGAGCGCGCCTGGGCCTTCAATGCGCAACTGGGCCGCTTCATCGGTACCGGAGCCGGCGAATGGTGGGCCAGGGAGTTGATCCACGGCGCCGGCGGCGGCCTGATGCGCGGCCTGGGCACGCTGCTCCTGCTGTTCTGGGTCGCCACCCTGACCATGAAAACGCTGCGGCCCTGGCGCCGCCCGGCCGGCTTTCTGGTGCTCAGCATCGCCCTGGGCACCGGCACTGTCAGCCTGCTGAAGGAAACGACCAACGTGGCTTGCCCGCAGGCGCTGACCGAGTTTGGCGGCCAGCAACCCTATGTGCACCTGCTGGAAACGCGGCCACCTGCCCTGCCGCACGCACGCTGCTTTCCGGGCGGGCACTCATCGTCGGGCTTTGCGCTCTTTGCGCTCTACTTCCTGTATCTGGCGCGCAGCCGGCGCCTCGCCCGCGCATCGCTGGCGCTCGCACTGCTCGTCGGTGGCGTTTTTGCCTTTGGACAGGAGGCGCGCGGCAGTCATTTCCTGTCACATGACGTCTGGAGCGCGGCCATCGTGTGGTTTGCCTGCCTCGGCACCTATACGCTCGTCTATCGGGGCAAGGTCTGGGACACCGCAGGCAGTCACTGTACAGTTCGGGCGATGCCAGACACCTCGACATGAACCACCAGTCCTTCAAAAGCAGCGGCGGATTGCGTCGTGTGCTGCGGGCAGCGGGCTACTCGCTGGCCGGCCTGCGCGCCGCGCTGATTCACGAGGCTGCATTCCGGCAGGAACTGGCCGTGGGCCTGCCGCTGATGGTGCTCGCGCCTTTCATTGCCCCCGGTAGATGGGCGGCACTGGCGATGATCGCCAGCATCCTGCTGGTATTGATCGTCGAACTGCTCAACTCGGGGCTGGAAAGCATGGCAGATGCAGTCAGCACCGAGCACCACCCGTTGCTCGGGCGGGCCAAGGACATGGGCAGCGCGGCGGTGATGGTGAGCCTGCTGCTGGCCGCAATCACATGGGCAGTGGCGCTGTGGCCCTGATCGCTGCCGCAGCCGGCTGCCGGGCAGACGCGGCAACGGCAGGCGGGCGGCAAGGCGCAAACAGATCGAGCGACGGCTCGTACACCGTCGTCTGCACATCGAGCAGCCCCAGTATCGAGTGAAAGAAGTTGTCGTGGGCGACCGGTCCGTTCGTTCCGGCCCGGAGGCAAGCCTCGTCCACACCGGTGCTTGCCCGCAAGCCTTCCGACAGCCACATCAGCATCGGCACCTCGCGCTGGACTGCGGGCGAGATCGCGTAAGGCAGGCCGTGCAGGTAGATGCCGTTCTCGCCGAGCGACTCACCGTGGTCGGACACATAGATCAGCGCCGTGTCGCGGTCGGGCACATCCCGCAGCCTGGCGATCATAGTCGCCAGGACATGATCGGTATAAAGCACCGCGTTGTCGTAGGCGTTGACGATCTGTGCATCGGAACAGTCGCTGAGCTCAACGCTGTCGCAGGTCGGCGTGAAGCGCCGAAACTCGTCCGGATAGCGCCGGAAGTACGCGGGACCGTGGTTGCCGAGCAGGTGCAGGACCACGACGACATCACCCGGCTCCGCCGCGACTGCAGCGAGACGCGGCAGCAACACAGCATCCAGGCAGCGCTCGCCATCACACAGCGCGGGATCGGCATCACCGGCGATACGCTCGCTGGGCAGGCCGTCGCACACACCCTTGCAGCCGGACTGGTTATCCAGCCACTGCACCTTGAAACCGACCCGCTGGAGCACATGCAGCAGGGACTGCTGACGGCGGATTCGCTCTTCATCGTAGTCGCGACGACCCACCGGCGCGAACAGGCACGGCACTGACACCTCGGTGCTGGTCCCGCAGGCCGCTACGCGCGGGTAGCTGACCAGGTCCAGCTTGCGCAATTTGGGCGTGGTATCCCGTGCATAACCACTGAGGCCAAAGTTCGCCGAGCGCACTGTTTCGCCGATGGCCAGCACCAGCAGGATGGGCCGGCGACCGGGGACAAGGCCACCGGCCCGGTGGGCATCGGTGGCAATCGGCTCGCGGGGTTGCGCCAGCACCGTGGCATTCGCGCGTGCCAGGCGGACACCGGAGAACAGGAAATCGGCGGGGGTGATCAGGTAGCGGGCCTCACGGTGATTGCGCACCAGCGAGGACACGGCCCGGAATTGCGGGAACACCACGAGTGCGGTCGCAACCAGCGCGACGGCCAGCGCAAACAGGCGCCTGCCGAAGGCCTGGCCAAGGGGACGCGGCATGATCTGCACGCGACTCAGCACGAGCAACGGCAGGCCGGCGTAGAGCAGCAGGTGCAGGCCGAGGTCCAGCGTCAGGAGTTCATGCGCTTCCGGCCAGTCGGTGTGCAGAGTGTTCTGCAGCATCCCCGGATCGATGAACACCGAGTAGCGATCCATGTAGAAAGTCGCAAAGGCGGCGGCGGCAAACAGCAGCGCCAGCACCGGCTTTACCGTCCGGCGGGTCAGCAGCAGGGCCAGCACTGCAAACTGCAGTGCCGTGACTGCGATCAGCAGCCCGGCAAACAGCAGCGTCTGATGGAGGTTCGGCAAGCGGCCCTAGCGGAACAGCAGACGCCAGAAGGCGTGGTTATAGAAGACCGAAAACGTGAGGGAGGCCAAGAGCAGGAGCATTTCCACGCTGAGTACCGGCCGCCACACGGCGATCCGCCGGCAGGCCTGCCGGAATTGCGGTGCAAAATGAGTGCGTTGCAGCGTCCCTGCGGGAAGCCTGGGGGCAGATGCGGGGATACGCCGGCCATGCAACTTGTTCATGCGGCTTGGACGGCGGGCAGCCGGGAAATCAATCGGACTTCATGCGCCAAAAGCCAAATAAGCCAAATAAGCCAAACCCGGCACCCCAAGGGCTCAGGGGCGGTTGGTGGTGCTGGTAGCCTGCTGGGCAAGCGTCGCGCAGTAGTTCACGCCGGCGCCGGGGCGTTCGCCCTCGTAGAACACGCGATAGGGTTCGTAGTTGTCGAGGATCCCGTACTCGCCGGTGTACTGGTAGCAGTAGAAATTTTCGAACACGAAGACGCGCGGCGGAAAGTAGGTGAGGCTGGAGAAAGCCAGCAGCAGTACGGCATAGGCAGATGCCACCTGCACTTTCGTGATGCCTTGTATCGGCGGCGCGCAGAGGATTCGCCAGCTGGCGAACTGGCCGGCGGAAATACCGGCAATCATGATCGTCAGCATCGCGGCGAGGCTGGGTTTGGCGCCGGCGGCGTCAACGTATGCCAGGTAGGAAAAGTAGACCACCAGGATGGTGAGAGGCGTCAGCGCGAGTGCAACGACCTTGCCCAGCCAGTAGTTGTTGGCCAGTTTGCGCGTATAGGTGTACTGGACGAGGGCGTAGAATAGGCCCGGCCAGAAATACATCTTGGTGTGTTCCCAGGCGCTCTCGTTCACCGCCGCCATTACGGCCATCGGCCGCCAGTACTCGCTCAGCTCAAAGGCAAAGTGCAGCAGCGAACCGGCCATTGCAATCCAGACCATGCAGCCGATTTCCCAGCACAGCAGTTTGATACGTCCGGACATCAGCGCATGCTTCCCTGCCTGCGGCTCAGACCATGCCGAACACAAACCAGCTGCCGATACCGGCGATACCGCCACCGATCAGCCGCAAGACGAGTTTTCCGGCGGCATAGTGCCGCGGCACATCGCCGATGATCACGCCCAGCACATGCAGGGCCGCGGTGCCACACATGAAACCGGCCGCATAACGCACCGGCTCGGCGACAGTGGGCATTTCCGCCCCATGCGCATAGCCATGGAAGACGGCAAAAAAGCCCACCGCGCACATCGCCAGGGCCAGCGGCAGGCGACGATCGGCGGCGATCGCGATGCCAAGTACCAGCACCGAGAAGGCAATGCCGAGCTCGACCGCCGAGAGCGGCACTTCGAGCATGCCGAGCACGCCGCCGATGGCCATCACCAGCACAAAGGTTGCAGGCACGGTCCAGATGGCCCGCCCGCCGATCTGCGCACTGAGAATGCCAACGCTGACCATCGCCAGGAAGTGATCCGGACCCAGCACCGGATGGGTGAGGCCACCGATGAAGGAGCCGAGCGGCAGGCTGCCGGCCTCATGTGCCAGCACAGGGCCCGGCAGGAAACAAAGGATGGCTGGCAGCAGGTAAAGGATGCGGGCAGACATGCGCAGGGAGCCCACCTCAGACGGGCTTTTTGAAGAAAGCGACGAGCATTGCGTTGACCTCGGCGGGCTTGTCGTAGACCGCAGCATGACCAGCACCCGGCACGATTTCAACACGCAGGCCCGGCATCAGGCTGCTGGCCCGCTTGCCGACCTTGTGGGGGTCATACAGCACCTCGTGCTCGCCGAATACCAGCAACCCCCGCGATTCGAAGCGGCGGAGCAGCGCCTTGGGCTCGGACATGAAGAACTTGCCGAGCACCTTCAGACCCTTCCACTTGTCGACCCGGCGCGTCTTCTCGTCGTAGATGCCGAGCGACCAGTCGACCCGGTAGTGGCGGGTACACAGGGCCATCGCGCGCGCCAGGGTGCGGTCGAAGGTGCCGAAGGAACCGCCGGGACTCTTTGAAGACACCGACTTTGCGGTCAGGTCATCCTGCAGCGCATCGGCGTCCTTGCTCTTCTTCATCACGCGCGTGAGCCAGATGCGCCAGGGGAGACGCGCCGATGAAAGGCCGGTGGGACCGAACAGCGCCACCGAGTGCACCCGATGCGGAGCATGGATCGCAAAGCGCATGGCCACCCAGGCCCCAACGCTCACACCAGCAACGTGACAGCGCGGGGCACCGATGGCGTCGGCCACATCCAGCAGCCAGTTGGCGTAATCGTCATTCAGGAATGAGGGAGGATTCGGATCGCTGCGACCGGGCTGACCGGGAATATCCAGCGCATATACCCGAAAGTGCCGGGAAAGATCTGCAATCTGCAGGCGCCAGAGCGGTGCGCAGCCGGCCACGCCGGGAATCAGCAGGACTGCCTCGGCATCTGCGGGTCCGGCGACGAGCATGTGCGTGCGACCGAAACGCGTATCCACAAAAAGGCTGTCGACGGGAACCGGAATTTTCGCCTCGGTCTCCTCGTACCAGTTCATGATGGCATTGAAGCCGGCCTCGGACTTGTACATCCGCAGGTTGGGTTGCGGTACAGCCAAAGACGACCCAGCCATCCTGCCCCCCCGGGTGTGGCGTCCGGCCGCAATGCCGGCCAGATCGGTAGCGCTGCCTGACACGCTTATTCTCCGTTATGGCCCTGGAAACAGGAACCTGGTGCGGGAGATTCGCGGCGCCGCAGAACATGGATTCAGGCCGGTGCGGCGGCGGCCAGCCGCCGCTGCTTTCAGGTCCTGAACAGCGCGATATGGTCCTCGATGAACTGGCGGAGCGGGATGGGGTCCCGGCCGATCAGCTTGCGGAAGGTATCGGTGGTGTGATCGAGGCCGATATCGGCGATCTCCTGGAACAGCTGGCAGACCGCATCCAGGTGCCATGGTTTGAGTACGCCGGTCATGCGCTCGCGGAACTGGTCCATCGGCATGGGCACGTAGGTGATCTTGCGGCCCAGCACCTCGGAAAAGCGCGCGGCCACCTGGTCGAATGTCAGCACTTCCGGGCCAGTGATTTCGTAACTCTTGCCGGCGTGTCCCTGGCCGGTCAGCACCTCGGCACACACGGCACCGATATCGCGGGCATCCGCCATGCCGGTCGTGCCACCGCCCATGGGCAGGGAAAACCTGTCCTGCTCACGGATCGACTTGGCGCTGCTGAGCAGGTTCTGCATGAAGAAGTTCGGCTTGACCATGGTCCAGGCGAGACCCGAGGCGCGTATGTATTCCTCGACGGCCCAGTGGGCGCGTGGAATCGGGGTCAGGGCCGTCGCGGTCGCCTCCATCGAGGACATCTTCACCAGGTGCTTCACACCGGCAGCCACGCACAGGTCGGTGAACTGTTTTTCGTTCGCTTCCTGCTGCTCGCCGTTCGGCAGCAGCAAGAAGGCCTTTTCAACGCCGGCGAGCGCCCGCTTCACGATCCCGGCATCGGCGATATCGCCAACCACCAGCTCGACGCCGGCCGCCTGCAGCTCTGCCGCTTTGGCCGCATCGCGCACCAGCGCCCGCAACCTCGCGCCTTTGGCGAGCAGCTGCCGCGCGGTTTCGCTGCCGATCTTGCCGGTGACACCCGTCAGTAAAATCATTTTTTCTCTCCACAGGGCGACGCCAGCCGTGCGCAGACCGACGCCTTGAAAAGCAGCTGCGGATTATGAGCTAGTGCGCGCGCCGCCGCACGGCGCCGAGCAGCGCGAGCGCGCCACTGAAGAACCAGACAGCCCCGGGCACGGGCACTGCGGTGATATCGCCGGGCCGCACCGCCCAGGCATAGAGCTCGCCGCTCTTGGGCTCGAGATACTGGGAACTGGAACCGAAATTGAAGTACCACGCATTGCCGGTGTCCGGCGCGTACTCCGTACCTGTCCAGTAGTAGTTGGCCTGCAGGCCGGAGAAGGGGCCGGCATTGCCCAGACAAAAACTCGGGAAGCCTGCACAGCCAAGCAGGTTGCCACCGGTATCGTAGAGGCCGGTATTGCCGAGCGTCACGTAGAAGAGATGTGCCATCTCGCTGTAGACCGTCGATCCGCTCTTGGTCTGCACGTTGTAGCCGCAGTCGGTACCCGTGTACGCCAGATCACAGCCCGAGGCAGCCGTGTCGGTCATGAAGGGCAGGCGCCAGTCGCTGGTGCCCAGGTATGCGGCCGTGTTCATCGCCGCAATCCAGTCGTTGGCCGTGTCCCAGCTCATCGTACCGTTGAAGCCGATGCCGCTGACACCGAAGTCGTCGGTGTCGGCCAGGTTCGCATTCGCCAGCCAGGTGATGTTCAGCGCGCTGTCGTAATAGGCCTGGCCGCCCAGGCGGCTGTACAGCGCGGCATCGGCGGTACCACCGAGTAGCGTCAGGACAAGAACTGCCGTCAGATGGTGTTTCATAAGCTACCTGGCTCAGAATCCACCTGCCGCGCCGGAGAGTCAACCATCCGCAGGCAGATTGTCCCGGCTTATGTAAGTCCGCCGGCTTGCTGCAACAGCGGCAGGATCCTATCCGAGCCGCATCACGCCCAGGTAGCGGCTCTCGCTGCCCAGTTCGAACTCCGTCGAATGGCGGCCTGCCGCACTGCTGATCTCCAGCTGGTACTTCCCGCTGTCCGGCTCGAGCCGGTCGATCCGCCACTCGCCGAAGGTATCGGTGGTCGTCCGGCCAACTTCCCGGCCATCCTTCGTCAGCACCACCTGCGCATCCGCAGCGCACTCGTCGACACCATTGATGTCTGCCGCCACCGATCCGGCAACCAGGCACTTGGTCATCAGGTGCAGGTTCTTGTAGTACACGCGGGGCTTCGTGCCGAGTTCGGGACGCAGCACCTCCAGGCCTTCCTGTTCCCTGATCCGCTGCATCTCCGCGTCTTCAACCTTCACGGACCGGAACACATCGGTGGGACAGGATTGCTCGGCGCGGGTCTTGCTCCAGCCCTGGTCGAGCAGGTGCGCATCGAAGATCCAGGCCTGCGGAATCTGCTTCTCCTCGTTCCAGGAGATTGCGCCATAGGGACAGGCAGCCACGATCTGCTTCTGCCCCCGGCTCTTCTGCGGGTCGATGATGACGATGCCATCGGCACGCTTGCTGACTGCACCGTTGGTCGCGGCCTTCATGCAGGGCGCATCGTCACAGTGATTGCACATCACCGGCATGAAGTGCGCTTCGACGACCGGATAGCTGCCGCGCTCCTTGCGCTCGATGTCCAGCCAGTTGGCAC
>JAHDYM010000029.1 GCA_023383705.1 Gammaproteobacteria bacterium
TGCAGGAATTCCACCGCCAGGGTTTCGAGATGATCGACATCCCGCAGACCAAGGTCAGCGGCAAGAACAGCGCCGATATCCGCATGGTCGTCGATGCGCTCGACATGTGCTATTCGAAGTCGCATATCGATACCTTCGTCCTGCTGACCGGCGACAGCGATTTCTCGCCGCTGGTCTCCAAGCTCAAGGAAAACGACAAGCGGGTGATCGGCTGCGGCGTGCGCAACTCGACTTCCGACCTGCTGGCCGCCAACTGCGACGAGTTCATTTTCTATGATGACCTGGTGACCGTCTCGCAACGTCCGCGCGCGCGCGCGAAACCAAGCAAGAACAAGCAGCAGAGCGAGGCGCTTGACCAGGTGGCGGCAACCGTCGAGTCGCTGTCCGCCGAGTACGATCCGCTGTGGGGCTCGCTGGTCAAGCAGACCGTGCGGCGCGTCTATCCGGGCTTCAACGAAACCGTCTATGGTTACCGGAGCTTTTCCGAGCTGCTCGAAGATGCGGCGAAGCAGGGCATGCTGGAACTCGAGTTCGACCAGCAGCGCGGCAATTACAAGGTGCGCGCCAAGGCTCAGTGATGCGTCAAAACGTTCTCGTTGCGCTGCTGCTGCTGACGGCGGCGCTGGCCGGCGTCCTGATCGGCCGGTTCTTCTTCATGCCGGCAAGTCCGCCCGCACCGCCGCAGGCGGTCGAGCTGGCCGCGGGTACGGCACTGAGCCCGCCGCGGCCGCTGCCCGCATTCCGGCTGCTGCGCGAGGACGGCACGGCGGTAGGTCGCGATGATTTCCGGGGCCGCTGGACCCTGGTGTTCTTCGGTTTCACCCATTGCCCCGAGCTCTGTCCAGCCACGCTCGCGATGCTGTCCGGCCTGCGCGAGGCGCTCGCCGCCGAGCTGAATGCGGATGAGCTGCCGGGCATCGCGCTGGTCAGCGCCGATCCCGAACGGGACACCCCGCCGGCGCTTGCAGCCTATCTGGCCGGTTTCGGTGCGGGCTTCAGGGGCTATACCGGGGAACCGGCGGCGATGCAGGAATTCGCCACGGCTCTCGGTGTCCCTTACCGGAAGATGCCGATGATGGGCGATGACTACATGGTCGATCACAGTGTTGCGATCCTGCTCGTCAACCCGCAGGCGGAAGTGGCGGCGCTGTTCCAGCCGCCACATGTCTCGACGAAGTTGCAGGCGGACTATCTGCAGCTGGTATCCGCAGCCCGCTGAGGCGCCGTTGCCCGCCCGGCTGCGTTCAGCGCAGGGTTTTCTTCGTGTCCTTCGCCGGCGTCGTGGCAGGTGAGCGAACCAGCTGGTATATCGGTCGCGGTCCCGGCTGCTGGTAGTACGGCAACATCTCCGGCACCAGTGCCGAAAGGGTTGCCTGCCGGTTCCCCGGTGCCGGATGCGTGCTCAGGAACTGCGGTGGCCCGTTGCCGCCGGCCTTGGCCATCTTCTGCCACAGCGTTGCGGCCGCACGCGGGTCGTAGCCGGCCTTTGCCGCCAGCTCGATGCCGATGCGGTCGGCCTCGGTTTCCGAGGCACGACTGTTCGGCAGGGTGATGGCGACCGCAGCCGCTGTCTGGGCGGCTGCCATGCCGGCCGCCGAGTCCGAGGCCACACCGACCGCGAGTGCGCCGAGCTGGCTGGCCATCGCCACCGACATGCGCTCCGCCGTGTGATTGGCGAGCGCGTGACTGATTTCGTGGCCCATCACCTGGGCAAGTTCGTCATCGGTCGGATCGACCTTCTGGATCAGTCCCGTGTAGAGCGCCATCCGTCCGCCGGCCATGCACCAGGCATTGACGGTTTTCGGGTCGTCGATGACCTGCACGCTCCATTCCCACTTCTGCGTCGCCGGCCGCATGATGATCGCCTGTGCGATCAGCCGGCCGGTGATCGTGTCTACGCGCTTGAGCAGCTTCGGGTCGCTGACCAGCTTGCCTTCCGAGCCGAGCTTGCTCATGGTCTGCAGATACTGCTGTTTCGAGGCGCTGATGGCTTCCTGCTCGGAGACCAGCATCAGCTGCCGGCGGCCCGTCATGCTGGTGGTGCAGCCCGCGAGCAGGGTGGCACCGAGAATGACGGCAATCAGTAAACGCGAACAGTTCATCGTTCCATCTCCACAAAGAGGCCGGCTGCCTGCCGGCCTTCCTCACGGCTGAGGATGCGGCATGCGCCGCGGAGGCTGTTGTCCTTGCCGTGCCACTCACCATTCCGCTGGTCGATCCAGGCATCGGGCAACTCGATCCGGTGTGTACGCTTGTCGATGGTCGCGGTCAGTCCCATGCTGCTGCGCCGGGCGGCCTGCCCGTCCTTGCCGCTCGTCTGCACATGCACGGACAGCGGCCGGGTGTAGCGGGTCTTTGGTTCGACGAACTGCAGGAAATACTCCGTGATCGAGTGGATCTCGTTGCCGGGTCCCCTGGCCTCGAGGATATACAGGTTGAATGCCTGGTCGCCAGTCACCGGTTCAACGGCGGTTGCCTCGCAGCGCATGTAATCGGTACAGGTGCTGCACCGTACATTGACCGGGATGAGCAGGTCGGTGGCCGGTGGTTTGGCGCCACAGCCGGCCAATGCAGTCACCAGCATGAGCAGCAGGATCCGGTACATCGTTGCTCCTGACAGTGCCGCGGCAGGCTATGCGTCGATCTGCAGCAGCGTCTGCCCGGCTGCATCGTACAGCAGGGCGGCCACCGGTATCTTCGGGTAGCGCGCCCGCAGGCGGGCTGCCTCGGCGGCGGCAAAGGCCACCGGGTCTGCAACGGCGAAGAGGTCGCTCCAGTGGTCGAAATGCTGCTCTGCTGCAGGCCGGGACCAGCCGGCCGCCGCAACCATCCGCTCGACGAATTCCTCGCGCTGGTCGCGCAGCCGGACCATGCCGCAGCCGGTGTGGCCGACGATCGCGATGGCTGATGCCTGGCCGATGCCGATGGCCCAGGACACCTTGAAGGGATCGCGTTTCAGGTTGGCTGCCGCCGTGTGCAGGCTGAGGGCAAAGCCCGCCGGCAGCCGCAGCGGCGCATGCTGCTCGGGACAGGTGGCGATGAGGATCTGCGGATGGGCGTACTGGCGGGCGGCTGCGCCGAGGTTGTGCAGGGCCAGCAATTCGGCAACCGGGGTGTCCCGCCACCGCGGCAGGATATCGGCCTCGGTGTGTACGGGTTTCAGCGTGGGCGTCATCGTCATGATCCGTGTGTTCCGGGCGGGTTATCAGGGCGGGGATTGCGATCTTGCCAGACGCGGGTGGCGCTGCTCAGGTCTCCGTCCGGCGCGTCGAGCGCAGCAGGAACTCCTGCATGCCGTTCTTGAGCAGCATGGCGCTCTCCACCTTGTAGTCGGGCAGGCAGTTTCGCAGGTCTTCCGGCGTGTAGCGTGGCGCCGCGCACTCGGCGCCGGTGGTGTGCCGTATGAGCAGCTGGCCATCGGGTGTCGCCGCATACCGGTCCGGTTTTGCGGGCATGCGGGGTGCCGAGTAGGCGATCAGGGCATGTACCAGGGTGCCAGGCCGGGAGCGGGCCGCCACGCGTGCCATCAGCGCCTTCAGTACCGGTTGCTGCAGGTAGTTCAGCAGGTCCCAGCACAGCACGATGTCGGCGGCCTCCTGGCGCCGTCGCGGCAGCACGGACTCAATCAGCTGGAGCGGTGGCGAACCGGCCTCGGCATTCAATTGCTCGTAGCTGTCGCCGAGATCGGCGAATTCGAGCCGGCAGCGGAACTGGCTGAACAGGGCAACGGTCTCGGTCCGCGCCGGACCGAGATCCAGGACGACCGCGCGCCGCTCCGCGCTCTGCTGGTCCAGCAGGCGGCGGAACAGCGGCGCGTTCACGCCACCGGTGTCTGCTGACGCCGGTGGCCGGGTGGGGCTCAGTGCAGCGTTGACCACGGGGCAGCAAGCCGACCGGTCAGCCTGCCTTTGACTGTGCTGCTGACTGTGCCGGGGCTGACTGTGCCGGGGCTGACTGTGCCGGGGCTGCCTGCACGGCCGCGACAGGGGATGCACTGCGCGGCGGAGCGCTGACGCCACCAATGGCCGCCTTGACCGCTTCCGGATCCATCTCGATGGAACCCTTGAAGGATGCGCCATCTTCCAGGCTGACCCGTGGCGAAGTGATGTTGCCCTTCATGCGGGCGGTCTTGCGGATCAGTACCTGTTCCGCACCGTAAAGGTCGCCGTCCATCGTGCCATCAACGTAAACCGTGTGGGCGAACACGTTGGCCTTGATCCTGGCCTGGTTGCCGATGGTCAGCGTGTGGCTCGCCAGGTTGACGGTGCCGTTGACCTCGCCTTCGATGATCAGGTTTTCCTGGCCGCGCAGGTGGCCATCGATCTGGATCGAGGCGCCGATCACCGCGGTATCACGCCGCTGCGTGGCTGCCGGTGTGGGGGCGCTGGCTGCAACGGGCCGGGTATCGGCGGTGGTGCTGGCAGCCGGTTGATGGCTGCTTGCCGGGCTTGCCTCGGGCGGGCTCTTCTTGTGGCGATCGAACATTTCTGTCTCCTTGCGGGGTCGACAAGCCTGATATTTCCACAGTCTGGAAATACCGGTCAGCTCGTTGTTGCGGAAATATACGCCGGCCAGACGGCGCTGCCGGGCCATTGTAGCGGCAAGGACCTCATCCGGCGCTATCCGGTTGTGCTGCTCCGGCGCATCCCGCATCATCGGCCGAAAGAGGTTGGCCATGCCCGAAGCCCCGCCAAAGTCAGCATTCGCCCTGTTCCTGCGCCCGAGGTTGTGGGCGGTGCTGGCGGCCCTGCTGGCGGCATGGGCGGCGCTGGGCTTCTACGCGGTGCCGTACTTTCTGGACGGGCTGCTGAAGGATACCGTCAGGGCTGATTACGCCCGCGAACTCGGCATCGGCGAAATCCGCTTCAATCCCTTCAGCCTTGCGCTGGAGATCGATGCGCTGTCGCTGCCGGATGCCGATGGCGGGCCCATGCTGGCCTTCGACCGGCTGCGCGTCGATGTGGAGCTGGACTCGCTCTGGCATCGCGCCCTGTCGTTCCGCGAGATTGCCGTCGACGGGCTGGTGGTGAACGCCATCGTGCGGCCGGGCGGTGCGCTCAATCTGGCCGATCTGCAGCCGGACGAGCCGCAGCCTGCCGGGCTCCAGCCCCTGCCGCGCGTGATGGTGGCCGATCTGCGCCTCAGCAAGAGCCGGATCCGCTTCAGTGACCTCGACCGGCCGGACCCCTTCGTTGCCGAGATCGATCCGGTCGACTTCCAGCTGGATGACTTCACGACCTTCGCGGATGGCGGCAACCGTTACCGCTTCAGCGCACGTGCATTCGACAGCGGCGAGCTTAGCTGGGCGGGAACGCTGCAGGCCGAGCCGCTGGCGTCCGCCGGGGAATTCAGGCTGGCCGGGCTGCCACTGCCACGCATTTCCGCCTGGCTGGGCGATGCCCTGCCGCTCGATATCGCCCGCGGCAGTCTCGCCGTGCAGGGTCGCTATGAGTATGCGGATGACAGTGGCGGGCCCACGCTGGAACTCGCCGATACCGTGCTCGAGCTCGCAGGCGTGTCACTGCGCGCCCGTGGCAATGCGGCCGATTACGTGGTGCTCGACAGCCTGCAGGCTGACGGCGGGCGCCTGTCGCTGGCCGCCCGGCAACTCGAGTTCGCCTCGCTCGCCATCGATGGCGGTACCGTGTCTGCATGGCTGACGCCGGCAGGAGAACTCAACCTGCCCGGGCTGCTGGGCGAGGCCCGTGAGGCGGCTGGACGGCCGTCCACCGAGGTGCCGGAGGCATCCCCGGCACCGGCAGGAACTGCCGGGCAGCAGGCCCGGCAGCAAGACTGGGAAATCCGCCTGCCAGCCATCGCCGCCAGCAAGCTGGATGTGCAGCTGGAAGACCGCTCCGTGCAGCCGGCGGCCACCCTGCAGCTCAATCCGCTCGGTTTCACGCTCAGCGGCTATACGAGCCGGCCGGGTGCGGTCGTGAAGCTGGCGGTCGATGCGGTGGTGAACGGCAAGGGCAGGCTGCAGACCGCTGCCGAGCTGGAACTCGATACGCTGGCGGCACAGGCCGACATCGAGTTGTCGGATTTCGAGCTCGGCGTGTTGCAGCCCTACATCGCGCGCGAGTCGAGCATGACGCTGCTTGCCGGTGAGCTGGGACTCAAGGGCAGGCTGGGATATGCGCCGGCGGAGCCTGCGGCGAAGATCGATTTCGAGGGCGATGTGACCGTCAGCGCCCTGCACACCATCGACAATGCCCTCGAGGAAGACTTCATCAAGTGGAAGAAGCTGCAACTCGAAGGCCTGCGCTACCGTTCGCAGCCGGAGAGCCTGCGCATCCGCACGGTCACCGCGCAGAGTCCCTATGTGCGGCTGATCATCGCGCCCGATGGCAATACCAATGTGGCGGCGATTCTCGCCGGGCCGGGCGCCACCGCTACGCCGGCAAGCGGACCGACGCTGGGCGGGCAGCCGGCCGGCGCCGTGCTCGACAATCCTTCCGCGCTGCCGCCGGAACCGCCCCCGTTCCCAATGCAGATCGGCACCGTGCGCATCGAGGACGGTTCGACCAACTTCGCCGATTTCACCATCAAGCCGAATTTCGCCACCGGCATCGGCAAGCTCAAGGGCACGATCACCGGCCTGTCTTCGGATCCGGCCTCGCGCGCAAAAGTCGAACTCGATGGCCAGGTCGACCGTTTTTCGCCGGTCACCATCCGCGGCGAGGTCAACCCGCTGGCCGCCGAGACCTGGCTCGACATGGCGATGAACTTCCGCAATATCGAGATGGCATCGTTCACGCCGTACTCCGGCCGCTTCGCCGGTTACACGATCAGGCGCGGCAAACTGTCCGCCGACCTCAACTACAAACTGAACGAGCGCAAGCTGGACGCCGACCACAGGATCGTCATCGACCAGCTCGAGTTGGGCGACAAGGTGGAGAGCCCCGACTCGATCGGTCTGCCACTCAAGCTGGCCGTGGCCCTGCTCAGGGACCGCAACGGGGTCATCGATATCGAATTGCCGGTTGCTGGCAGTCTGGATGATCCGAGCTTCCGGGTCGGGCCGATCATCTGGAAGGTATTCGTCAATCTGCTGAGCAAGGCAGTCACCGCACCGTTTGCGTTGCTGGGCAACCTGTTTGGCGGTGGCGAAGAGCTGAATATCATCGCTTTCCCGGTTGGCAAGGCCACGCTCGACGAGGCCGCCCGGCAGAAGCTCGATGCACTGGTCAGGGCGCTCAGCGAGCGGCCGGGACTGGAGCTCAGCGTGCCGGCGGTTTTCAGTCGCGAGCCGGATACGGCGAGCCTCGTCGAGAGCCGGCTGAGGCGCGACGTGCTGCGGGCGAAGAAGGCCGAGCTTGCGGCGAAAAAGCAGCCGGCAGACGCACTGGACTTCGAGCTGCTGAGCGCCGATCGCGCCGACTATCTGCGTCAACTCACCACCGTGTACCGCAAGGCTTATGGTGCCGGCGCCAGGCTGCCCGAGCCGCCGGCGCCACCGCCGGGCACTGCAGCTGTGCCGGATACCGAGGAAGCAAGGATCGCGCGGGTCGAGCAGGCGGTCCGCGAGCGTATCGAGATCACGGATGATGATCTGTATGCACTGGCGCGCCGGCGGGCGGAGGCGGTGCAGGAGCAGCTGCTGGGCGATACCGGTATCGATCCGGCCCGGGTTTTTCTGAGTTCGCCGGTTGAGGGCAAAACTGCGGACGGTACGGTGACCATGGAGCTTGCGCTGCGCTGAGGCTCGGAAATGCCGGCTATCCGCTTGGTTGGCGGCTGGCCTTCGTGTATGGTGCCGCCTGCTACACAAGGCTTTCGTCCGGTCAGCTCGTTCATCAGATACCCGCGACCATTACCCTGCCTCTACCGGACCAGAGGCTTCCCCATGACAGGGGTGCCCTGCAGGCTGGAGAGGAAAATCAGAGATGTCATTTCAAACGCTCGGGTTGAAGCCCGAACTGTTGCGCGCGATTGCGGATAGCGGTTACGAAACACCGACCCCCGTGCAGGCCCGCGCGATTCCCGAAGTACTCGCAGGCCGCGACCTGCTTGCCGGCGCGCAGACCGGTACCGGCAAGACGGCCGGTTTCATCCTGCCGATCCTGCAATTGCTCGGTACGCCGAAATCCGGTACCGGCGAAGCGCCGGCTGCCGCAGGCCGCAGCGGCTCGCGCGCCCCGCGTGCGCTGGTACTGGTGCCCACCCGCGAACTCGCCGCACAGGTTGCGGAGAGCGCGCGGATTTACGGGCGCTACACGCCGATGGCCGTCACCGTGGTGTTTGGTGGCGTCGGCTTCAATCCGCAGGCCGAGAGCCTGCGCCGCGGCACCGATATCGTTGTCGCCACGCCGGGCCGCCTGCTCGACCATGTGCAGCAGCGCACCATCGACCTGTCGAAGATCGAAATCCTGGTGCTCGATGAAGCCGACCGCATGCTCGACATGGGTTTCATCCATGACATCAAGCGCATCCTCCGGTTGCTGCCGGCCAGGCGCCAGAACCTGATGTTCTCGGCCACCTACAGCGAAGACATCCGTGCGCTCGCCAGCGCTTTCCTGCACCAGCCGGTGAACATCGAGGTCGCGCGCCGGAATGCCGCGGTCGACAGTGTTACGCAGCTGGCGCACGAGGTGCGCAAGGAAGACAAGCGGCGGCTCCTCTCGCACCTGATCCGCACCAGCGACTGGGGCCAGGTGCTGGTGTTCACCCGCACCAAGCACGGCGCCAACCGCCTGACCAGGCAGCTGGAAGACGATGGCATCGTGGCCGCAGCGATTCATGGCAACAAGAGCCAGTCGGCCCGCACCAGGGCGCTGGATGATTTCAAGCAGGGCAAGCTGACTGCGCTGGTCGCGACCGAGGTTGCGTCGCGCGGGCTGGACATCGATCAGCTCCCCTGCGTCATCAACTATGAATTGCCGAATGTGCCCGAGGACTACGTGCACCGCATCGGTCGTACCGGCCGGGCCGGGGCCAGCGGTGTGGCAGTTTCACTGGTGTCGGCGGATGAGCGCACCCAGCTCAAGGACATCGAGCGCCTGCTTGGCCGTCCGCTGCTGCGCGCGCAGTTGCCGAAGATCTCCGAGCCGCCTGTGCGTCCGGGGCGTCCGGTGCAGGCGGAGCGGAGCGGTGAGGCCAGGCCGCAGCAGCCACAGCGGCAGGGACAGCGCTCCGGCCAGGGGCAGCGCCAGAACCATTATCGCGGTCACCGCAGCGGTGCCACGCGAGCACGTAGCGGATAAGGAGAACTCATGAACATGTTGCGCCACTACGCCCTTGCCCTGCTGCTGACCCTGCTGTCAGCTCCGTCACTTCTGGCCGAAACCATCAGGGACCCGGCCAGCCCGACCATCCTGCTGACCGGGTCCAATCGTGGCGTGGGCCTTGCGCTCGCGCAGGAGTACGCCGCCAGGGGCTGGAATGTCATTGCCACCTGCCGCACGCCTGCGAAGGCCAAGGAACTCCAGGCGCTTGCCGACGCCAATCCGAAGGTCATCATCGAGAAGCTGGACGTCACCGATGTCGGGCAGATCGGCAAGCTTGCGGAAAAGTACCGGGGTGTTCCTGTCGATGTGCTGTTCAACAACGCAGCCTGGCTCGGCGAACCGGTCAGCAAGCAGCAATTCGGCAATCTTGACCAGGACGTGTTTGTCGAGGTCATGAAGACGAATGCGTATGGGCCGCTGAAACTGTCAGAGGCCTTTGCCGACAACATCGCGGCCAGCCAGCAGAAGAAGATCATCGGCATGACCAGCGGGCTCGGTTCGCTCACGCTGATGGGGCGGATGTCGCGCTTTTACTACTACCAGATGAGCAAGGCGGCCCTGAACATGGGTATGCGCGCGATGCGCAACGACCTGCAGGGTCGCGGGATCATCGTCGCGCTGCTGGCGCCGGGCATGGTCGATACCGACTTGCTGGTCGCATCGGGCTACAAGGGTGAGAGCCTGACACCAGCCGAGAGTGCGGCCTCACTGTACAAGCTGGTGGCAGCGCTGACCGTCGACGACAAGGGCATGCCGGTCAACGTCGATGGCAAACCCATCCCCTGGTAACAGCTTTTCCCGTCGCAAGCTGCTGATCAGTGCGGCGGTGCTGGCTGGTGGCGGCCTGGCACTGACCTGGCTGCGTCCGGGGCGCGACCGGCAGCCGGCGCCTGCCGCGTCGGGCAATCTCTCGCCAAACGCATGGCTGCAGATCACGCCCGGGGGCGACATCGTCCTGCAGGTCGACAAGGCCGAACTCGGCCAGGGCGTCATGACCGGCTACGCCACCCTGCTGGCTGAAGAACTCGACGTGCCGCCGGCGCAGATCACCCTGCGCCTCGCGCCGGTCGATCCGCTGTTCCAGGATCCACTGCAGCTCACCGCAGAGAGCAAGTCCATGCGCAGCCGCTGGTTGCCGATCCGCGAGACCGGTGCGCGCGCCCGACGGATGCTGCTCGAGGCGGCTGCACTTGCATGGCAGACCGACGTGGCGGCGCTGGATACCGATGGGACAGCGTTCGTCATCGACCCGCGCAGCGGCAAACGCCTGGCCTATGCGGAACTTGCCAGCGCAGCCGCGCGGTTGCCGGTGCCGGATGAGGTGCCGCTGCGGGCGCCCGCTGCCTGGCGATGGATCGGTACGGCGGTACAGCGACCGGATATACCGGAGAAAATCACCGGCCGCGCAGCCTACGGGCTGGATACGCGGCTCCCCGGGATGCTCGTTGCCATCGTTGCCCGTCCGCAACGCCTGCTGGCCCAGCCCCTGCGACATGATGCGACCGCAGCCCGCGCGCTGCCGGGTATCGCCGATGTGCTGCCGATTCACAGCGGCATCGCCGTGCTCGCGGAAACTTTCTGGCATGCACAGCAGGGTGTGAACGCGCTCGGTGTTGAATGGAGCAATGGCCCGCTGGCCGGCACCAGCAGCGCATCGATACGGGCCGGGCAGGGGAAGCAGCTCGATGCCGCCGACGCACACCGCGTGCGTGACGACGGCGACACCGGCCAGGCGCTGCAGGCGGCAAGCCAGGTGCTGGAGGCTGAATACTGGCTGCCCTATCTGGCCCACGCCACGCTGGAGCCGATGAACGCCACGATCTGGTTTCACGATGGTGGTTGTGAAGCGTGGGTGCCGAGCCAGGGGCCTGACATGGTGCGGCAGGTGATCTGCGACATGTCCGGACTGCCGCGCGCAAGCGTCGAGGTACACACGACCTACGCGGGCGGCGGGTTCGGGCGGCGCGCGACCATGGAGTTTGTCATCGAGGCGGTTGAAATCGCCATGCACACGGCGCGGCCGGTGAAACTGGTGTGGACGCGCGAGGACGACATGCGCCACGGCCTTTTTCGCGAGGCGACGCTGCATCGCCTGCGTGCAGGACTCGACCGGAATGGTGAGCCCCTGGCCTGGGAGCATCGCCTGGTCGCCGCCAACCTGAATCATCTGGTGATTCCGGTCGCGCTCGGCGTGCTGGCGCCGGAGTGGCTGCCGGAATCTGCGGTCGGCCGCTTCAGTAACGGCGTGGTCGGCCTGCTCGACCGCTTCCGCGGATCGGACACTGCGCGCTTTGGTGCATTGTCCATGCCCTATGCGATTCCGAACTTCAGGGTCGACATCGCGAACTGGAATCCCGGTGTGCCGGTCACCTTGTGGCGTTCGGTCGGCCACTCCTATACCTGTTTTGTCATCGAGAGTTTCATCGACGAGCTGGCGGCTGCGGCCGGGCAGGACCCCGCAGCGTTCCGGCGGCGCCATCTCGCTGCACAGCCCAGGTATCTCGCCGTGCTCGACCTGGTGCTCGAGAAATCCGGCTGGGCCACGCCGGTGACCGGCCGCCATCGCGGGCTCGCGGTGCAGGAGGCTTTCGGTACGGTGGTTGCCCAGGTCGCCGAGATCAGCATCGCGGCTGACAAGAGCATCCGTGTGCATCGCGTGAGCTGCGCTGTCGATTGCGGCCTGGCGGTGAATCCCGACATCGTGCGCCAGCAGCTGGAGGGCGGGATCCTGTTCGGCCTGTCTGCGGCGCTGTATGGCGAGATCAGTATCGAGGATGGCGCCGTTCAGCAGGGCAACTTCCACGACTACCGGGTGCTGCGGCTTGCCGATGCGCCCGCCATCGACGTGCACATCGTGCCGGGCGGGACCGAGCCGAGCGGCGTCGGTGAACCGGGCGTGCCACCGATAGCCCCTGCGGTTGCCAACGCCGTATATGCCGCTACCGGGCAACGCTTGCGCACCCTGCCGCTGCGCCTCTGACACCTTTTAGCGGGATTTATTTCCCGCTCAGAAAATAAATCCGGCACCTTTTCAGGGCGCGGGTGTGGTGGATGATGTGGGCCGGGACGATCAGCAGGTCGCCGGCCCCGGCGGTAGCGGAGAACTCCAGCTGGTCGCCCCAGCGGATCAGTGCCTCGCCACTGATCACGCAGATCACGCTTTCATCGGTGCTGAGGCGAGGGGCTGCCTGGCTCTCGCCGGCAGCAAGCTCCAGTGAATCGGCGGCCAGCGTGTCGATGCCTGTTGGCGCGTGGGTGAGTGCCGCAACCAGCCGGGCGACCAGCTCGGCAGCGCCGCCCGCGCTGATCTCGTCACGACGCACCAGCCGTACGCCATGCTCAAGCCAGTCTGGGGAGGTGCCGGACATGCGGCCGATTATTGCACGTGGCCCTCAGTCCCTCCTGGCCGGCATCTTCCAGCAACGCCGGCGCCGGAGTTCGCGGTACAGGGTGTGCGTATCCAGGTCCACGCCGCTCGGCCAGACGATCAGGCTGCGGCTGCGATCGATGCGCAACTTGCGGAACTCGCGCACGTCGCGCAGGGTTTCCAGCGACCACGGCGCCAGTTGTTCCTCGAGGTCGATCGCGCCTTCAGTGCCATCGGCGTAGGTGAGCCACAGTTGATAACGCTCGAGTGGCCAGGCAGCGATGAGTCTGGAAATCATTGCGGCAGATGCTGCGCCCTGCTGCTGCCGCCAACAAGCCGGCAATCTCGGCGAAGTGCCAGCTTTTGCCGCGGCAATGGTGGGAGCGGCTTCAGCCGCGATTATTTGTCCGGAAATAAGATCGCGGCTGAAGCCGCTCCTACAGGTTACGCCAGAGTGCAACGCGCTCGCGCACCAGTTGCTCGATGCCGTCCCAGTCGGTCGCGCGCGGTGGTGGCAGGTCGCGGTTGGTCGAGTTCACCACCACGATGGTTTCGTGCCCGGTGGCGCGCAGCGCCCGGATGTTCTCCGGGTTGTCCTCCAGGTACAGGTCGGCACCGACGGCCGCCTTGTCGCGCATGAAGCAGAGGTCCCAGTAGGGAATGCCGTGTCGTTCCAGCCACTCGGTGGTCTGCCGGATCGCTTCTTTGTGGAACCAGTGGATGTACAGGCGATGGGTGATGATGCGGATGCGGATTTCCGGGATGGTGTCGAGGCGGCGCAAGGCCGCCGGAGCCCCCGCAACCGGCGGCAGCCGGGCGAACAACTCGCGCTCCTTCACCGCGAAACGGTGCAGGGCATCGTAGCCCCCGGCAGCGTCCAGCCCCCATTCGCCGAAGCCGTAGCTGATCTCGTCGGTCAGCTCCTGCTCGGCGATGCCCAGCCATTCGGCAGCGACGGATTTGAGCCCGCGCGCGAAATCGGCGACCACGCCGTCGAGGTCCACGCCGAGTACGAATTGCCGCTCGCTGCCCATGGCTGCCGGCGCTCAGTCCGTGCGTTCGGTGATTTCGATCAGGTGGTAACCGAACTGCGTCTGCACCGGTCCGTGCACTTTGCCCACTTCGGCGCTGAACACGACCTGGTCGAATTCCCTGACCATCTGCCCCGGCCTGAAGGTACCGAGTTCACCACCCTGCTGGCCCGAGGGGCAGTTCGAATATTCGCGGGCAATGTTCGCGAAGTCCTCACCCGCTTCGATGCGCGACTTCAGGACTTCGCAGCTGCTCTTGTCGTCGACGAGGATGTGTCGGGCGCTGGCCTTGGCCATGGTTTTTTCCTTTTGTGGCGGGGCGGGCAAGGCTAGCACGTCCCTGCGACATAAGGGACAAGCGGTCGCTGCAGCCGATAAGTGGCCTTAACGTGATGAAAACAATGGATTTTTCCCTGAAAAGCGGAAGTGGATCACGGTCCCGGCGGGCACTGATCGCCATAGTTGCGCCCATCTGGAAGACGCGGAGAAGAAGGGTGTCCACTTCCTGCCAGCACGTGCAAGCCATCAGCCGGGTCCGCGGCATGACAGCCATCGAGCTGTTGTCCGCACTGGCCATCGTCGCAATCCTCAGCGCGATGGCGGTTCCGGCCTTCCGCGATTTCATGCAGAACAACCGCGCTGCCGAGCAGAGCAATGCGCTGGTCGGCGCCCTGGCACTGGCGCGCAACGAGGCGGTGACGCGCGGCGTGCCGGTGTCCGTCTGTGCCAGCACCGATGGCGAAAGCTGTGATCCTGCCGGTGTACTGTTTGCTGACTGGACGCAGGGCTGGATTGTCTTTACCGATGCTGCCGGAACGCCCGGTACGGTGGATGACGCGGCAGATCCCCCCGATACCGTACTGCGCGTACTGCCGGCCATCTCTGGCGACGCCATGCTCGCCAGCAATTCAAACGTTGTCACCTATACGCCCAGCGGCTTTCTGAGCGGTAACCAGGTGAGCTTTTCGCTGTCTGTCCCCGATTGCACCGGTAACCAGAACCGGCAGGTCATCGTCAATCCGCAGGGTCGGGCCACGCTCAACCATATGCCGTGTACCGAGCCTGAAACATGAGTGGAGTTCGTATCGTGAGGACTGCAATGCCTGGCCGACACCAGTCTGGCCTCAGCCTGATCGAAGTGCTGATCACCGTCGTGCTGGTCTCGATCGGCCTGCTTGGACTGGCCGGACTGCAACTCACCAGCGTGCGGAACAGCAACAGCTCCGGTGAACGCTTCATCGCGACCACACTCGCCCAGGACATCCTCGATCGCATGCGCGCCAACCGCAGCAACGCTGCCGATTACGCGCTGGCCATGGCCGCCAATCCGGCGGCAGGCGCGGTTGCGGGCGATGATCTCGACATATGGATGGATACCTTGCAGGCAACACTGCCGGATGGCGACGGTTCAATCGAGGTGGATGACGACAATCTCGTCACGGTCACTGTTCAGTGGACCGATGCCGTGGACAGGAGCCTGATGGACCTTGAACTGAGTACGACCCTATGAGAACGCCTGATCTGCAGACAGCGACCCGATGGAAACAGCAGCGCGGCATCGGTCTCGTCGAGATCATGATCGCGGTGACGCTCGGCATCATCGTTACCGGTGCCGTGGTGCAGATCTACCTGAGTACCAAGCGCCAGAACGACATGCAGGGCGGACTCAGCGGCCGGCAGGAAGTGTCGCGCTATGCCACCCAGCTGATCCAGCGGGACCTGCAGATGGCGGGTTTCCGTGGCTGCCTGCGGGATCTGGGTACCGTCGTCAACACGCTCAATAACCCCGACGACTTCCTCAACAACTATGCAAGGCATGTGGAAGGTTACGAGAATGTGGTCAGTGACGAGCTGCCGGCAGAAATCACCGCCGATGGCAACGAGGTCGTCACAGATACCGATGTGCTGGTGATCCGCACCGTTGACGATCCGGGCCTGCAGCTCACGGCCAATATGGTGACCAGCTCCAGTGATCTCGTGACCGTCTCCGGCCTGGAGACGGATGCGCCGGGCACGCCTGCCGAAGGCGACATCATGCTGGTCACCGACTGTGGCGGCTCGGCGATATTCCAGGTGACCGGCTTTGACGCAGGAACGGGCACCATCGCCCACGCCCAGGATGCCGGTGTGCCGGGTAACGATGAAATCAGTCTGGTCCGGCGCTATACCGCGGGTGCACAGCTTTTCTCGCTGCGCACCACCACTTACTACATACGCAACAACGACGACGGCGTTCCGGGGTTGTGGCGGCGTGTTGGTGATGGTGATCCCCAGGAACTTGCCGAAGGTGTGGAGAACATGCAGGTCCTGTACGGCGAGGACACCGTGGGTGCGGACCAGGTGCCGGATGTCTACCGGAAGGCCAACGCGGTCGCCAACTGGAACAATGTCGTCAGCGTCCAGGTGGCCCTGCTGGTTTCCAGCGTGCGCGAGAACGTCGCCGATGCCGATCTGCGCACCTTTGTCCTGCTCGACGAGGCAGCTGTCGGACCGTTTTACGACGGCCGGCTGCGGCAGGTCGTGAGCTTCACGGTGGCCATGAGAAACCGCTTGTCATGAACATGAAATCAGCCCACAGGAACGCTTTTCCAAACAACGGGCGACCGGCACAGCGCGGGGCCGCGATGGTGATTGCCCTGGTCATGTTGCTGGTGCTGACCCTGCTCGCAACAGCCAGTGCCCGCATGACGCTGCTCGAGGAGCGCATGACCGGCAACACGCAGGACCGGAACGTGGCTTTCCAGGCGGCCGAAGCGGCTTTGCGCTCGGGTGAACTGCTTGCACAGGCTCCGGTGGTGCCGGTCTTCGGCGGGGCAAGTGGTGGCCTGTACAAGCCGGCCGATCCCGGTGATGAACCGGTCTGGGAAACCCTGAACTGGGATAACGCCGCAGCCGTGCATGCCGATGCCGGACTCGAAGCCGTTGTTGCGGCTCTCGGTGGCGCGACTGCCGATTACATCGTCGAGCAGTTGCCGCGCGTGCCCACGCCGGGCGAAAGCCTGGCTGCGGATACCACGGTCGATGAAGCAACCTTTTATCGCGTCACGGCGCGCGGGGTGGGCATTGCGGGTGCCGCCACGGTAACCCTGCAGACCACGTTCAAGCGCTGAGGCGACACTGAATGAGCCATTGGAGGCACGATATGCGCAACTCTCTCCGGACCGGGATGTCCACCTTCCTCGCCGGCTTCCTGCTGACCATGAGCCAGGCCGGCAATGCGGTGACGGTTGCGCAGATGCCGCTGTTCATCGCCGCCGGTGTCACGCCGAACGTGATGCTGGTGGTCGACAACTCGGGCAGCATGAACAGCATCATCTGGGCGGAGGGATTTGACTCCACGCAAAACTACCCGGACTGGAGTCGCGTCAACAACGGCAATTCTGCCTGGACAGCCGATACCGGCAGCGTCTACTTCTCCAGCCTGGTCAGCAGCACCTGGCGTACCTCCGGTTCCGGTACCGACTGCAGCGCGGGCTGGTCGCGTGGCCGGAAGTCAGACGGCACCATAAAGTGTCTGAAGCTGCCGGACCCGGTTGGTGGCAGCGACACGCGCTACCTGGGCAATTATCTCAACTACCTGTTCGAGACCTATGCCCACAACACCGACCTGACCGGTGGGCAGATACCGAACACCTACCGCATGGCCGTGGCGCGCAACGTGGCCACCAACGTCGTCAACGACAACACCAATCTGCGGCTCGGTCTCACGAAATTCAACAGCGATAACGGTGGCCAGGTGTTGCGGAACTGTGGTTCGAGCACTGCGAATCTGAATACCTCGATCGCAGGCCTGACGGCAACCACCTGGACGCCGCTGGCCGAGACGCTGTACGAGGTGACGCGCTATTTCCGTGGCATGAAGGGCTACTACAACTCCGTGGAATATACCAGCCCGATCCTGTATCGATGCCAGAAGAGCTTCGTGATCGTCATGACCGACGGTTATCCGACCTACGATACGACGTTCCCGAACAACGATGCTGCAGACCTTGCTGACAGCAGCCGCTCACTGCCCAACTGGGACACGCTGGAGCCGGCCACCCTGGCCTCCGAGTACCCGAATTTCCGGCAGTACTCGGATGGTCACAAGACGGGTAGTGCGGCCGACGAGGGTTACTCGCTGTATCTCGACGATATTGCCAAGTTTGCCTACGACATCGACATGCGCACCGGACTCGATGCAACCGGCAAGAGCTTTGATGATCCGGATGATCCCCGCCAGAATCTGGTGACCTATACCGTGGGCTTCGCAGTAGACAACCAGATGCTGCTCGATGCAGCCGAGTACGGCAACGGCAGTTACTACCCGGCCAGCGACGAGGCTTCGCTGACCATCGCCCTGCAGGCGGCTATCGCCGATATCGCGCGGCGCACCGGTTCGGCGGCCTCGGTGGCCACCAACTCGACGCGACTGGCTTCAGACACCTTCATCTACCAGGCCCGTTTCTCGAGCAAGGACTGGGGCGGGCAGCTGCTGGCCTATCCGATTGGCAGCAATGGGGACATCGCCAATCTGGAAGATGACGAGGAAGTCCCGTCGCTCGATCTGGAAGACGGCAGCACGCGGACCGGCTGGAATGCGGCCAATGAGTTGCCGGATGCTGCCGACCGCAAAATCTATACCTACGATCCCGGCGCAGCGGCCGGTTCGCGTGGCAGGAGCTTTGAATGGGACAGTCTGACTGCTGCCCAGCAGACCGCGCTCAACACGGACGCGTTCGGCACAGTCGATGGGAACGGCGAAGATCGCCTGAAGTACCTTCGCGGTGATCGTGCCAACGAGTCGCCCAACGGCGTGCAGTTCCGTCCACGCAGTTCGGTACTGGGCGATATCGTGAACTCGGATCCGACCTATGTCGGCCAGCAGAATTATGGCTATGACGTGCTGCCCGGGACTGAAGGCAGTTCCTACCTGACATACCGCGAAAGTTCCGGGTTCACCAGCCGCACGCCGATGGTCTATGTGGCGGCCAACGACGGCATGCTGCATGGCTTCGATGCCGAAACCGGCGTCGAGCGGATGGCCTACATGCCGAATGCGGTATACCCGCAACTCAGCGCCCTGACGCACCTGTCTTTCAATACCAATCATCGGCTGATCAACGACGGTGCGCCGCGCGCTATGGATGCCTATATCGGCGGCAGCTGGCGCACCATCCTGGTGGGCAGCCTGGGCGGTGGTGGCAAGGGCGTGTATGCCCTCGATGTCTCGGATCCGGAGAGCTTCTCCGCCGACGACGTCATGTGGGAGTTCACGTCGGCAGACGATTCGAACATGGGCGTGGCCATCCCGAGCCCGACCATTGCGCGCCTCGCGAATGGCAAGTGGGCTGCCATCGTCGCCAATGGCTACAACAGCGGCGGGAATGCCAAGCTCTTCGTGCTGGATCTCGAGACCGGTGCCATCATCCGCGAAATCGATACCGGTGTCGGTGGCGACAACGGCCTGTCCAACCCGACGCCCGTGGATGTCGATGCCGACCGGATCACCGACTTCGTGTATGCCGGCGATCTCCTGGGCAACATGTGGAAGTTCGACCTGAGCAGCAGCAACCCGGCCAACTGGGGTGTGGCTTTCAGCAGCGATGGCGTGCCGGCGCCGCTTTACACGGCCTGCAGCAGCGATCCCTGTACTGCCGGCAACCGGCAGCCGATAACCGCGCGTCCCGAAGTGGGCATCAGCCCGCCGGCTGGCTACTTCGTCTACTTCGGTACGGGGCGCTATTTTGCTGACGGTGACAATGGGGTCGGCACCGGTGCCAATACGGTTTACGCAATCCGCGATGTGAACGAGAAGGGCGCCACCGAGCTGGTCTTGCCAACCCCCGGACGTTCGGGCCTGGTCGAGCAGAAAGTGCTCTACGAGGACGTGGTCGACTTCGACGGCATTATCGAAGGCATCCGCGTCACCAGCAACAACCCGATCGAGGACGACGACGACGGCTGGTATCTGGACCTGCCGACCTCCGGCGAGCGCCAGGTCAGCACGCCGATCCTCCGCGCGGGGAAGATCATATTCACGACGGTCATTCCGTCCGCCGACGAGTGCTCGGCGGGTGGTGACAGCTGGCTGATGGAGCTCGATGCCCTGTCGGGGTCACGCCTGGCCGCTTCGCCTTTCGACCTCAATCGCGACTACGCATTCGACATCGACGACTTCGTGCAACTTGATCCGGATGATCCCGACAGTCTGCTCGTGGCGGTCAGCGGCCGCAAGTCGAAGGAAGGCATCATCAAGACGCCTGGCATCATCAGTGGTTGCGGCGCCAGCACCATTGAATGCAAGTACGCCAGCGGCAGCAAGGGCAAGATCGATACGACGATCGAGAACGCCGGCAACCAGAAGGGGCGCCAGTCCTGGCGCGAGATCCAGTGAGGAAGCGGAACATGCACGGATTCGGACACAAGGCGGCCATCGCGCTCGCGAAGGGCCTGATGCTGGCATCGCTGGCGGTCCCGGCGACCGTGCCGGCGGCGGAAGACGTGGAGCCACTCATCGTCAGGATCGAATCCATCGATGTGCCTGCGCAGGAGATCCATGCCGATGGCGTCGATTACAGCCTGTCGGGCCGGGCCACGGTCACGCTGTCCCAGGGTCCGCGCCTCACTCTGCGCGATCTGCAGCCCGGGATGCAGGTAAAACTCGGGCTGGCGAAAGCCGGATCCACCGTGGTGAACAGCGTAGTCGTGCTGCCGGACTGATTTTCGGCCAGGCGCCAATGCAAGGAATGCAATGATGAAATCCAGAAACGGCGGCTTCACCCTGATCGAGCTTCTGGTCGTGATGGTGGTGGCGAGCATCCTGATGATGGTGGCCATACCGAGCTACCGGCAAAGCGTCATCAAGAGCCGCCGGGCCGATGCACGGATCGCGCTCAATGATGTTGCGCAGCGCCTGGAGCGCTGCTACACGCAGTTCGGTGCCTACGATGCGGCGGACTGCGGCGTCGCGGATGGCGACGAGATTGCCTCGAAGGAAGGTTTCTACCTGGTGACGGTCACGATCGAAGAAGCCGATGATGTGGTGACTTACAGCCTGAGCGCTGCGCCGCAGGGCGGGCAGGCAGACGATACCGATTGCGGTGCCCTGGAAATCAACGCGGTCGGCGTCCGTTCAGCAACCGGTGAGAATACCGATCACTGCTGGTAATCATCGGCACCCGGCCGTTCAGGCCGGGACTACCGCATCGGCCTCGATCTCGACCATGATCTCCGGGCTGATCAGCCGGGCGACTTCCACCATGGCGGTTGCCGGGCGGATCTCGCCGAACACCTCGCCATGTGCGCGGCCCACGTCTTCCCAGCGGCTGATGTCGGTCAGGTAGATGCGGGTACGCACCACGTGTTCCGGTTTGGCGCCGACTGCAGCCAGCGCAGCCGTGATGTTTTTCAGGATCTGCCGTGTCTGGGCGCCGGGGTCACCGATGCCGACGATGTTGCCGTCCGCGCCCGATGCCGTCGTCCCCGATACGAATACCAGCTGCCCGGTGCGCACCGTCCGCGAATAGCCGATGACCGGTTCCCACTTGCTGCCGGTGGAGTGGTTGATACGCTGCATATGGACCTCTGTGGTGTATTCAGGCTGACCAGTTGACGATGCCGCTGTACGCGGTGCCCAGAACGATGATGCCGAACACGATCCGGTACCAGGCGAAGATCGTGAAGTCGTGCGAAACGATGAAGCGCAGCAGCCAGCGCACGCACAGGAACGCCGACACGAAGGCTGACAGCATGCCGACGCCAAACAGCCCGATATCGTGCACGTCCAGCAGGGCGCGGTTCTTCCAGGTGTCATAGGCACCGGCCGCAACCAGCGTCGGAACGGCGAGGAAGAACGAAAACTCGGTCGCGGCCCGGCGCGACAGGCCGAACAGCAGGCCACCGATGATCGTCGCACCGGAGCGCGAGGTGCCCGGAATCAGGGCAAAGCACTGCGCACAGCCCACCAGCAGGGCATCGCGCCAGCTCATGTCGTCGACTTCGGTGACCCTGATCCGGTGCTGGCGTTTTTCGGCCCAGAGGATCACGAAGGCACCGACGATGAAGGCGATGGCGACGGGCACCGGCTTGAACAGCATCGCCTTGATGGCACTGCCGAAGAGCAGGCCCATGATCGCAGCCGGCATGAAGGCAACCAGCAGGTTGCCAATGAAGCGCCGGGCAGCCACATCGGTGAACATCCCGCTGATCACGCGCCCGAAGCGCTGGCGGTATTCCCAGACGATGGCGAGCATCGCGCCGGTCTGGATCACGATCTCGAAGATCTTGCCCTTGTTGTCATTGAAGCCGAGCAGGTCGGCCGCAAGGATCAGGTGGCCGGTGGAGGATATCGGGAGGAATTCGGTCAGCCCCTCGACGATGCCGAGGATGAGGGCCTTGAGGAGCAGGGTGGAGTCCATCCGCGCATGGTACTAGATCGTACCCGGCGGGTTGGGGAGACGGGCCACATTTTCAGGTGTGGCCCGCCCCCCGGGTGCCGTATGTCAGTAGACGTCGTGTACGGTGTTGTAGACGTTGAACTTGCCCGTCGGCGTGATCATCTTCGGTCCCTTGATGACCTTCTTCAGCTTGCGGGTCTTGTCATCCACGATGACGATGGCGGACTGTTCCGTCTGGCCGCTCCAGACCGAGAACCAGACCTCATCGCCAGCCTTGTTGTACTCGGGCTGCACGATGCGCTTCGGCCCCGGGCCGAGCTTCGCCCACTCGCCGATCGGCAGCACCTTGTAGCCGGCATCGAGATTCCTGATGTCGAATACCGCGATGCTCTGCGAGATCTTCTCGTCCGGGTTGAGCGGCGTGTCGACCCAGAGGTTCTTCGAGCGGGGGTGCGTCTTGACGAACAGTGAACCGCCACCCTGGCCCTTCAGGACCTTGACCACCTTCCAGGCATGCTGCTGGTGCTTGGCAGGGTCGGTGCCGATGAGCGTGATCTTGTCGTTGCCCAGTGCGCTGGTCACCCATACCGGACCGAATTCCGGATGAATGAAGTTTGCACCGCGGCCCGGATGCGGAATCTCGTCCACTGGTACCTTGGCGACCAGCTTGCGTTCCTTCGAGTCGATCACTGCCACGATATTGGAGGCATTGGCAGCGGTCAGGAAGTAGCGCAGGCTGGAGTCCCAGCCACCGTCATGCAGGAAGCGTGCGGCATTGATGGTGGTGACGCCGAGGTTCTCGATGTCGCTGTAGTTGACCAGCAGGATGCGGCCGGTCTCCTTCACGTTGATGATGAATTCCGGGTGCTGGTGCGAGGCAACGATCGCGGCCACGCGCGGCTCCGGGTGATACTCCTGGGTATCGACCGTCATGCCGCGGGTGGAGACGATCTTGAGCGGTTCCAGCGTGGCACCGTCCATGATCACGTACTGCGGTGGCCAGTAGGCACCGGCGATCGCGTACTTGTCCTCGTAACCCTTGTACTTGGAGGTCTCGACCGAACGCGCTTCCAGGCCGATCTTGATCTCGGCAACCGCCTGCGGCGGATTCATCCACAGGTCGATCAGGTCGGTCTTGCCATCGCGGCCGATGGTGTACACGTAACGGCCGGAGTGCGACATGCGGGAGATATGCACCGCATAACCGGTCTTGATGATGGTGACGATTTCCTTGCTGTCGCCATCGATCAGTGCCACTTCACCCGAGTCGCGCAGCGTCACCGCGAAAACGTTGTCGAGGTTCAGCTTGTTCTGCGGGCTGGTCGGGCGCTGTGCCGGCGGCACGATCACCTTCCAGGTGTTCTTCATTTCCGCCATGCCCCATTCCGGCGGCTGCGGCGGCTCGTTCTGCAGGAAGCGGGCCATCATGTCGATCTGTGCATCGGTCAGCTGGCCGGAGGTGCCCCAGTTCGGCATGCCCGCCGGTGAACCGAACTTGATCAGCGCCTTCAGGTACTCGGTGCCCTTGGCCTGGGTGATGTCGAGGGTGAGCGGCTTGCCGGTTGCGCCCTTGCGCAGCACGCCATGGCAGCCCGCGCAACGCTCGAAGTAGATCTTCGTCGCGTCCTTCATCTCGTCAGGTGTCATTGACGGTGCCGCGATCCGGGTGGCCTGTTCCGGCGGCGGAATCACGGACGGCGCACCCTGATAGCGTTCCTCGGCCTGGCCAGCGCCGGGGTGGGCGCCGCCAGCAGCCTGCTTGAATTCGAGGCCAGCGTCCTTGCGCGCCTGGGTGAGCTGCTTGGTGGTCACCTTGCCGCCCGGGTTGCCCCAGCTGTTCAGCACGTAGGTGATGATTGCCGAAAGGTCGCCATCGCTGAGATGGCTCATGGCCGGCATGGTGTTGTTGTATTCCACGCCGTTGACGACCATCTTGCCGGACACGCCTTTCAGCGTGATATCCAGCAACCCCATGGGATTTTTGGCGATGAAGTCGGATTTGGCGAGCGGCGGAAACGCACCCGCCAGACCCTGGCCATTGGCCTGGTGGCAACCGCCACAGTTGGCCTGGTAAAGGGTTTCGCCCTTCTTGTTTGCGGCACCGGCGACCTCGGCCTGGTGTACTTCCTGTGCGAGGCCCTGTGCGGTAAAAAGCTGCAGCGCCAGGGCCGCAGCGCCGACCAGGAGTCCACGCCATTGCGGGCGGATTCCCGCTGATTGATTAGCCACTTGTTTTCCCCTAATAAAACCGTGCCGCCCGAGCATGCAGCACCCGACGCTGCATGCTGATCGCCGGGTCTGGCAGCATCAATAGGGGCATGTACCTAGATTTGGGGGAATGTACGGAGTATCCGCCTCCCTCAGAACTTCATGCGCACCGTGATCCCGGCCTGGCGGCCCGGTGCGAGGGGAATGGCAAAGCCGCGCGGGGTGCGGCTGGGCGGCGTGCTGCCCTGCTGCGGATAGGTCGCCAGGCTGCCGTAACGTCCATCGAAGTAGCGGAAGATATCGACGGGGGTGTCGTCATCGAACAGGTTGCGTACCCAGATGTTCGCATCCCAGCGGTCTTGTTGCAGGCCGGTCTGCAGGCCGACGAGCCGACGGTCGCCCGTCTCGATGAGATTGTGCTCAGCGGCGTATTTGGAAGACTCGAAGCTCCAGTCGCCCGCGACATACCACTGCCTCCCGCCCGTCAGTGCCCGTTGATAGCGGGCGGCCAGCGAGGCCATGTGTCGCGGGACGCGGGGTGAGTCATTGCCGCTCACATCGCCGAGCAGTTGCGTATCGGCAAAGCTGCCGTCGCCACCACGCAGGTCGGCTTCCTCGGGGCTGATGTACTCCTCGAATTCCGAATCGGTCCAGGCATAGCTGGCCTGCAGTGAAAAATTGTCGGTTACCGCGGCCTGCAACTCGGCTTCCATGCCGTAGGCGTCGGTCTCACCGGCGTTGACGAGGATCGATTCGGTCCTGCCGGTGTCGAGTTCCACCAGCGAGGTCAGCTGCTGGTCGTCCACTTCCAGGTAGTAGGCGGCCAGAGCCAGGCTCAGACGGTCATCCAGCAAACGGGTTTTCAGGCCGAGTTCGTAGCTCCAGAGGGTTTCCTCATCGACTGTACGGTAACTTTCATC
The DNA here is from genome assembly GCA_023383705.1 of Gammaproteobacteria bacterium. GTDB lineage: Bacteria > Pseudomonadota > Gammaproteobacteria > Steroidobacterales > SHZI01. The sequence goes on from JAHDYM010000029.1 coordinate 25,132, forward strand.
GGGGACAGTGCTGTTGAAATCACCTGGCTTGGTGCCCTTGGCGACGTTGGCATAGGTGGTGAGGTCGTCGGTGGTCCGCCAGACCAGCGTGAAGCGCGGCGTCAGGCTCGTGGTGGTGTCATCGCACAGCGTGCGGTTGCAGAGGACGGTGGTGGATGGCGGTGCGCCGGGGGCGGGCGTGGCGGTGACGGTGACTTCATCTTCTGCCCAGCGCAGCTCGACGCCGGCGGTCCAGCGTGCGGCAAAGTCATACTCGATGCTGCCGAACACGGCGCGGTTCTCGACTTCATCGCGCGTGCGGGTCAGCGGCGTTGCGGCGCCGCTGGTGGTGTTGATCTGGTCGCGGCTGACGGTCTTTGCGTCGCCCTGGTAGTAGTAGAGGCCGGCGACATAGCGCAATGACCGGTCTCCTGCCGAGCTCAGGCGCAACTCCTGTGAAAGGTCATCGAAGTCCCGGACTTCACGAATCACCGGGGCAGCAGGGCTGGCATAGCCGGCATATGAAGTGTCGAGGCCGCTTTCCAGCTCGTCCGTCAGCACGCCCGTCAGGCTGGTCAGCGTCATGCCGCCGAGCCGCCAGTTGAGGGCCAGGCTGCCGGATGTGCGGTCGAGTTGCGTACCGGCGCCACCATTCTGCTCGAGCAGGTCGGTGTAGAGATTCACGATGTTTTCGGCTTGCGCCTTGCCGATGTAGTACTCGCGGGCGCGCGGTGCATCGGCGGTGCGGAAGCAGCAGTTGTTCAGCGTGCGCGGCTGCAGGTACATGGCGAAGTGGTCGTCGTCGGTGCGTTGCCAGGCCAGCCGCAGGGTCGCGTCCAGCGCCTCGGTCGGTCGCAGCAGCAGCTTGGCACTCAACTCGTCGGATTTTTCGCCACCGATGTCCGATCCGTCCCGGGTGTTGGTCCATTCGCCGTCGTACTCGCGGTGTCCGGCACCGATCCAGAGCAGGGCGCTGTCGTCATGCAGCGGTCCGCTCCACCAGCCCGATGCTTCACGCGTGTCATGCGAGGCGCCCGTCAGCTTGATTTCGCCTGCGGGTGCTGCCAGCGGCGTACGGGTCACGTAGTTGATCGCGCCAGCATAGGTGTTGCGGCCAAACTGCGCCGACTGTGGTCCGCGCAGGACTTCCACTCGCTCGAGATTGTCCATTTCTGCAGCCAGCAATCCGCCGCTGACATAGACCCCATCGATGAAAGTCGCACCGGCGCTGGCATTGGCGACACCGTTGCGCACGGTGGTCACGCCGCGGAATACCGGCTTGTACGAGACGGCTTGCCGGCCGACGGGCGAGTTCATCGCCAGGCCCGGCGTGAAGCGCGCGATGTCGGTGATGCCGACGATTGCGGGTGATTCAAGCTGTCCGGTCGAGAACACCGTTGCGGCAATCGGTACCGATATCAGCGACTCGCTGCGCTTGCGGGCGGTGACCACCACCTCGGGGATCGGCTCGGCAGCCGGCAGCGTCATGCTGAGCGACAGCAGCAGTGCGAGCATGCCGGCCTGTGTGCGCTGCAGTCCCGGGCGAGCCGCCGGGTTCAGGTCAGGGTGGGTCATTCCGGGGTTCCTTCACCGGGCGCCATGCCCTGGATTGCCGTGTTGACGAGGTAGGTGAGGTCAAAGCCGGGCTTGACCGGTGCGCGCCCCAGTGCCGGCCCGAGCCGCACGATGACGAGTTCCCGCGAGGGCACCACGAACACATGCTGCTGTCCGCGCCCCCAGGTCATGAAGGTGTCGCGGGCCAGGAAGGGGCCGGTGACGATCGCGCCCGAAGAGCCGGCCTGTTCCGGCGGCACGGCCGGGTCGCCGGCGCCCAGCCAGATCTGCAGCCCGTAGTGTGCGGCGGCCGGGGAGGGCGTGATCATCCGGGCGATCCAGTCGGCCGACACGATACGCCGGCCGTTCACTTCGCCCTTGCCCAGCAACAGCATGCCGATGCGCGCCCAGTCCATGGCCGGTGCAGCCAGGCAGCAGGAAGTGTAGGCGCGGCCGCCCGGCCGGTCGGTATGCACGCGTGCGCGTTCACCACCCATCGGCAGCCACAGCTTGTCCCGCAGCAGTGAGGAATAGCGCTGGCCGTATGCCCGCTCCAGCACCATGCCCAGCAATTCGGAGTTGGTGTTGTTGTAGTCGTAGCGGCTGCCGGGCGCCCAGCCGGCCAGCGGCGTGCGCAGCAGCACTTCGCCCGAGTACCCCGAATTCAGCCAGCGGTTGTCATCGGTGAAGGGATTCAACGTGAAGCGGTATTGCGCCAGTCCGGAACTCATCTGCAGTAATTGTCGCAGCGTGATGGCGCCGCGCGGGTCATCGCGCCACTCCGTGAGGTAAGTGCCGACCGGATCGTCGATGGAACGGATGCGCTGCTCTTCGATGGCGATGCCGATGAACAGCCCCATCAGCGACTTGTGCATCGACTGCGACTGGGTCAGCAGCTCGCGCTGCCAGTGCGGCGCATACCACTCGTCCTGGATCACACCGCGATGCACGACGATCAGCGCATGGCTGCCGAATTCGGCCGCGAAACGCTCCATGTCGGCGAGGGCCGCGGCGGAGATGGTGCGTTCCCCCGGCTGCGCAACCGGCAGCACGAAGGAGGCATCGCCGCGAATCTCCTCGTCGGGCCGCAGCAGTTCCACTTCGGTCGGGCTGCCGCTGCGGAAGAACTGCAGGTAGTTGCGCCAGAACCAGGGATCCTGCCAGTAGACCAGGTTGACGGCGAGGAACAGCGCAGTCGCTGCCCATAGGCGCCAGCGGCGATGCGTATCTGTCCGTGTCATGGGAACTGTCGTCGTCAGCCGAGCAGTGTTTTCAGGTCGGTGACCATTGGGCCACAGCTCATTCCCCGGCAGACATACGCGGATGTACGTCCGTTGCCTGCCTTTGCAGACAGGGCTTCGGGCAGGCCGGCGACATCATCGGGAATGGTGAAAATCATGCGACGCGGATTGTAGGCAGCGGCCAGCGTGCCCGCCCATTCCGCCGCTTCCCCGTCTGCCCCGCGGATGATGATGAGCTCCGGTGGCTCCAGGTACTCATCGAGAGCTTCCAGCAGGCTGCAGTGGCCGTGCGGAAATTCCTGCATGCCCTGCCAGCCGGCGCGCAACGTGCGTTCTGCTGCATCGAGGTAACGGACCTCGCCGAGCAGCCAGCCGAGGCGTGCGAGCGCAAAGGCGGCGATGCCATTGCCCGAGGGCATCGCGTCATCCGCCATCGGCTTCGGCCGGTGCAGCAGGGGCTCGTGATCATGCGAGGTGAACCAGAAGCCGCCGTGCTCGCGGTCCTCGAAATGCCCGAGCAGGCATTCGGCCAGCCAGATGGCGTAGTCGAGATGCGCCCTGCTGAAGCGGGTCTGCAGCAACTCGAGCACCGCATCCAGCAGGTAAGCGTAGTCGTCGAGGTAGGCATTCAGGCGCGCCTGGCCGTTGCGGCTGGTGGCGAGCAGGCGGTCGTCTTTCGTCAGCTGCGTGCGGATGAAGTCGAGGCCGCCCGCCGCGGCATCGGCCATGGCGCTGCTGTTGAGTATCCGTGCGGTGATTGCCAGTGCGCAGATCATCAGCGCATTCCAGCTGCCGAGGATCTTGTCGTCACGGCCGGGGGCTACGCGGCGGCTGCGTGCCCGGTGCAGCTTGGCCCGGCCGGTGAGCAGCAGGCGGCGCACGGTGGAGACCGGCTGGCGGGTACTGGCCGCGATCTGCTCCAGGCTCTGGTAGCCGCGCAGGTGCCAGGCGCTGATCCCGTGGGCCGGTTCCTCGAAGTTGGCCGGCTGGTTCAGGCCGAAGCGCAGCTCGAGCACCGCGTACTCCTCCGCGTCCACCAGGGCCCGGATCTCCTCCGGGGTCCAGACGTAGAACCTGCCTTCCTGGCCTTCGGAATCGGCATCGAGGCTCGAGTAGAAGGCGCCTTCCGGCGAGCGCATCTCGCCGAGCACCCAGCCGGCCGTATCGCGGGCAACATTGCGGTAGGTCTCGTCGCCGCTGATCTGGTACATCTGCGCATAGAGCGCGAGCAGCGGGCCGTTGTCGTAGAGCATTTTTTCAAAGTGCGGAATCGACCAGTAGCGATCCACCGAGTAGCGGCAGAAGCCGCCGCCGAGGTGGTCGTAGATGCCGCCCTCGGCCATCCGGTTGAGGGTCAGCGCCGCCATGAACAGGGCCTCGGTGTCCGGCTGCTCGTCATGGGCCGTGCTGCGCCAGTGTTTCAGCAGCCGCTGGATGGTGGCCGGGTGCGGGAACTTCGGCGCGCCGCCAAAGCCGCCGTGTTCACGGTCGAACTGCCGGGCGATGAGCCGGCGGAACCCGGCCAGCGGCGTCGCGTCGAGCACATCGGCCGCGACCAGCTGCGCCGGCTCGAGCCGGTCCAGGGCCGCGCGGAGTTGCCCGCCGTGCTCGCGGGTCTCGTCGCCATTGGCGTGGTACCAGGCGGCCACGCGCTCCAGCACCTCGCTGAAGGCCGGCATGCCATGGCGTGGGGTATTGGGGAAATAGGTGCCGGCAAAGAAGGGCAGCTGCCCGTCGGGCGTCAGGAACATGGTCAGCGGCCAGCCGCCGGCGCGCTGCGTGATCAGCTGATGGG
>JAHDYM010000030.1 GCA_023383705.1 Gammaproteobacteria bacterium
CGACCAGGGCAAGACCTCGCAGCCGGCCTCGCAGATCTCGGTGCTCATCGACGGCGAGCGTGCGCTGCTCTACTGCTGCCACTCGCTGCGCACCCGGGACATGGCCGGGAATCCGCATGTATTGTCGGTGGGTATCGATCTGCTGCCGGCGCTGCAGTCACAGGGTTTCGATGCCGAAGCCATCGTCGGGAGCATCCACCAGGCCTGTCGTCGCAACCGTGGCACGGCGGCCGTGCCTGCGCCGGCAGCCAGCGCCATCCGCGCGGTAGGTGGCGTGCTGAATATCGCCTGGGTCGGCGATGCGCTGGATGCACCGGCCAGCGTGATCTGCCCGCGCAGCAATGCCTGCCCGCGCACACCGGCATGCAGCGCGACCACACCGGCATCGCGGACGACGGAAATCAGCGCGGTGCGCCAGCAGATACTCGAGGAAAGCCGGCGGAAGAGTCCCGGCTGAGGGCCGTGCGGCCCGCATCACCCTGGCTCATTTCAGCTTGCGGGCAAGGGCCAGCATGCAGCGCCACTGCGCCGCGCTGACGGGCATGACCGAGAGGCGATTCCCCCGGCGCAACAGGGCCAGATCGGCAAGCTCGGCGTGCCGCCGCAACTCATCGAGCGCCAGGACGCCGGCAAACTTCTGCACGAAGCCCATGCGCACCGACAGCCAGGCGGGCTGGTCGCGCCGCGCCCGCGGATCGAAATACTCCGAGCGGGGATCGAACTGCCCGGGATCGGGGCTGGCCGGCTCCAACACCGTCATCAGGCCGGCGATGCCGGGCTGCGCGCAACTGGAGTGGTAGAAGAAGGCCTGGTCACCCGGGCGGAAGTCGTCGCGGAACATGTTGCGCACCTGGTAGTTGCGCACACCCGTCCAGTCCGTACTGCCGTCCCGCTCGAGATCATCGATGCTGTATACGGAGGGTTCGGATTTCATCAGCCAATAAGCCATCGATACATTCCCCGGGAGGATTCACCATGCTGGACCGGCTGCAGAACCTGGTGATCCGTGTGTCACGGACGTGGTGGCTCTACCTCGGCGTGGTCCTGCTATCCGCCGGATCGCTGCTGTCGCTGCTGCGCATCGGCGGGAAATTTCCGGCACATGCCGCAGGCAATACGCCCTTCGACCTGCAGAACGCGCTCACGCCGGCGGAAGTGTACCCGCAGCTCGGCACCTGGACAGACAGCGCGTACCAGCTCTACTACGCCTTCACGCTGATCGACTATGCCTTCCCGTTCTTCGCCGGGCTGTTCATTGCCTCGACCTCGGCATTTGCGATGCGCAACAGCCTGCCCGGCTGGTACGCGGCGCTCGTGGAACGGAAGCTGCTGCCGGCATTCATGCTCGGAACCGCATTCGACTGGCTGGAAAACCTGGCCGCCCTCGGCGTGATCAGCCTCTATCCCGCAGAAGCGGGCTGGCTGCCGGTCATGCTGGTGAGCGCGAAGAAGCTGAAGCTCGTCTGCGTGATGGCCGGGCAGGCCGCGATGCTGCTGTTGCTGATCTACGCCGCCGGCAAATGGCTGGCGACACGCATCAGGCGTTGACTGCAGCGGCGCCTGCGCGCTCGGCAGCACGGTTCTTGAGGCCAAGCGCCAGCATCGTCATCAGGGCCATTACGACACCTATCAGCAGGAAGCCCTGCATGAAGCCCTGCGGATCGGCCGGTCCGAATGGCGCAGCGATGGCACCAACCAGTGCGGCACCGCTGAGCTGGCCCATCGAGAGCATCACGCTCAGCAGACCCTGTGCCGCACCCCGCTGTTCGGCGCCGGCCTCGTTCAGCACGACGTAGCGCAGCGGTGCACCCAGCAGGGCGGCGAGACCGAAGCCGGACAGCACCTGACCGAGCACGAAGAAGACCATGCTGGTACCGGCAAAGCCGAACATGAAGAAACCGACGGCAGTCAGCAACAAGCCCGCCTGCACGACGATCTTCGAGCCAATGCGGTCGAGCAGCCGCCCGGCCAGCGGCGAGCCGATCATCAGCGCGACCACGGTCGGGATCATCCAGAAACTCGCCTGGTGGGCGGTCATGCCCATGCCCGCGACGGCCATTGAAGGCAGGAAGACGCCGCTGGTCTCGGCCATGCCCGTGCCGATCGACAGCAGCCCGGCGATGTTCATCTGCCGGGAACTGAACAGCCGGGGCTGCAGCACCGGGTCCCCGGCCCGCTTTTCGGTCGCCCAGAACAGCGGGATGAGTACCAGCCCGAACATGATGGCGCCGCCGATCAGCGGCTCGCCCATGCCCATCATGGGCAGGCTGCGGTCGAGACCGGTGATGCCCAAAGCAAGTGGTCCAAGTATCAGGCTCAGCAGCAACACACCCTTGAAGTCAAAGGGTTTTCGCTCTGCCGGGCGGGTCGACGGCAGCATGCGCGCGGCACTGACCATCAGTATCAGGCCGATCGGCAGGTTGATCAGGAACAGCCAGTGCCAGCTCGCATACTTGAGCATGAAGCCGGCAAGCACCGGCCCGATCAGGAACGCCATGCCGAATACCGCACCGATCAGCCCCAGCGCACCACCTCGCTTCTCGGCAGGGAAGGTATCGCCGATCACGGCGGCGGCGACCGGCAGGATGCCACCAGAACCGACGGCCTGCAGGGCGCGCCCGAGGATCATGACCGGATAGCTGCGCGCACTGGCCACGACCAGCGAACCGCAGACGAACAGGGCCACGTCGAGGATGTAGATGTTGCGCCGGCCGAAGCGGTCGGAGAGCTTGGCCATCAGCGGGGTGCTGATCAGGCTGACCAGCACATAGATGTTGAAGATCCAGACCATCCGGCGGCTGTCGACCGCGAACTCGGCCTGGATCGCCGGGAATGCCGGACCGACGATGGCGATGTCGAGGGCGCCCATCAGCACCCCGACGAACAGCAGCAGCAGGATCTTGTTACGTTGTTTGGCGTCGATGTCCATCGGATTCAGGGCCTGTCAGTTGATCAGTACGCTTTCGACCATGCGCCGCAGTTCGCGTTTTACTGCTGCCTTGTTGCCGTGCCTTATCGCCTCCCGCGATGCCGCCTCGACCATGCCGGCCACCAGCACCGTTACCAGCTGCACGTCGCGCCGCTTGCCTTTCAGCAGTTCGCCTACCGCCCCTTCCAGCACGGCATTCGGCAGCTTGTGCAGGGCAATGATCTCCTTGCGCAAGTCCGGGGCCGCCTCGCGGATCTCGCCCATGAGCTCCATGGTGGCGTGGGCCGGGCTGGTGGCGATCTCGATCTGGGTATCCAGCCAGGCGGCGATCCGCGGCAGCGGATCCGGATAGCGGGATTCCAGGGACTTCAACTCCTCGACGAAGGGCACCATGTCGCGCAGCACGCAGGCCAGCAGGATGTGGTCCTTGTTGGGGTAGTAGCGGTACAGGGAGTTGCGGGCCAGGCCAACGGCCTGGGCGATATCCTCCATGTCGGTACCGCGATAGCCCAGTTCCCGGAAGAGCTCGGTTGCGGCGCTGAGGATCCGTCCGGTCTGCAGACGGACATGCTCCTCGATGTTGGCGGCTTCAATTCTGGGCATGGGTTTTTACCGACACTGCGTCGATATGATGATGCTGCACGCACCCATCGTCAACATTTCACCCGGACTCCTGCTACCACCCTGCCGGTGAATTCAGGGTGCAGGTATTGGTGTATGCTAGCGGAGCCTGCCGGCTCTCAGCAGGCTTCAGGTCGCCGGACGGATGGCGGCAATGGGATGGGAACCGGTTTCGGCAAACAGGCGTCTACGGGGGGTGTCCCGTAACCAGCTTGCCGATATCAGGCGGGGAGTACCTGCCTGAATCTGGCCGTTATTGTTGTGGATACAGGAGGATGACTACATGAGCACTACTTTTCGCAAGGCATGGCTGGGTCTGCCAGTTGCACTGCTGATGATCGCCGGCTGCGGCGGCAAGCCCGCCGAACAGGCGACCGAAGCCGCTGACCAGGCCACCGAAGCTGCCGAAGTGGCAACCGAAGCTGCCGATGCTGCCGTAGATAGCGCTGCCCAGGCAGTTGACGCCGCTGGCGATGCCGGTGCCGCTGCTGTCGACGCTGCTGGTGCCGCAGTCGACGCTGCCGGCGCTGCTGTTGACGCCGCTGCTGCCGACGCTGCTGCTCCGGCTGATGCCGCTGCTCCGGCTGACGGCGCTGCTGCCCAGTAATCCAGGAATAGCATTCTGGAATCGACGGGGGCCGCTTGCGGCCCCCGTTTTTTTTGGCCCGCGCGCATGCAACACTCTGGTCCTGCCGGATCCGGCCCGGCAACTGATCCCTGATCGCTGGCGGGAGTGTGCCCATGCGCTGGTTGCGATATCTCGGTTATGCGCTTGGCGGCCTGATTCTGGCCGGCCTTGTCGCCTTCCTGGTGGCGGCCTGGATCTATCGCGATATCCCCGCCGAAGTGCTCGAGGCGAAGTACACCACGCCGTCATCCCGGTTTCTCAATGTGGACGGCGTGCGCATTCACTACCGCGACGAGGGCAGCGGTCCGCCGCTGGTGCTGATTCACGCCAATTTCGCCAGCCTGCTGAGCTGGGACGACGCCGTCGAGTCACTGAAAAAGACCCATCGCGTCCTGCGTTTCGACATGACGGGCCACGGGCTCACGGGGCCCGATCCCTCCGGCGACTACAGCCTCGAACGCACGGTCGAACTGACCGGTCGCTTCGTCGATGCCCTGCAACTGGAGCGGTTTGCAATCGGCGGCACCTCGCTCGGCGGCACCGTGGCGATGCACTACACGGCCGCCCACCCCGAACGGGTGGACCGGCTGATCCTGCTGAGCCCCGGCGCGCTGGAAGGCCGTTCCATGCAGCGCGCCGGACGCGGGGTCCCGAAGGCTGCGGATATCCTCAAATACATCGCACCGCGGGCACTGGCCGAATTCATGCTGCGCTCACGCTTCGGCGACCCGTCGAAGGTGAGCGACGAGCTCATCGACCGGTGGTACGACATGTGGATGCGCGAGGGGCAACGTGCAGCCATCCTTGCCCGGCTGCGCAGCTACTCGAGTGCCGATATCGTCAAGGTCACGGCCGCAGTCCGGGTTCCGACGCTGATACTCTGGGGCGAGAAGAATCCGCAGGCACCAGTCGCTCAGGCTGAAGAACTGCGCCGGATGCTGACCGGCGCACCCGCGATCAGCGTCATCACCTATCCGGGCATCGGCCACATGGCCGCCGAGGAGGCTGGCCCGGCAATTGCGCGGGATATCGGGGCCTGGCTCGCCGCACCGGCAGGGCAGGCATCGGTACAGCCATGACGCGCACCCATCTCGTCCGGCTGGTACCGCTGTTGCTGATGGCGCAAGCCGCCACCGCACAGACGGAGCCGGCGATGGATGCAAAAGGCTGGAACCTTGATACGGCTCCGCAGTCACAGACTGAAACGACTGCCGAACCACCATCCACCCTGGACATGCGCGTCTACAAGGATTTCGATGGCCACAAGCCCAGGCGGGGGGATACGCCCTACGCAGTCGATGTCAGCGCCGTGATGACCCGCTGCAGCGATGGCAGCCTGATCGTCACGGCACTCATGATCGGCGGGCAGCTCACGCCCCTCGATAACCATTGTCCGACCACCAGCAAATGAGGTTCCACATGCGCCAGGCCCGTCTGACTGTCCTCCTGACCCTCGGTATGCTTGCCTTCACCGGCAACAGCACCGCGGCCACCGCACCCACCGACGCGATCAAGTATCGCAAGGCGGTGATGTCCGCCATGGCCGCCCACACCAGCGCTTTCTCGCTGATCAATTTTGGCCGCGTCGAGCACCAGGACCATTTGATCGCCCATGTTGATGCGCTGGCAGCGCTGGGAACACAGCTCAAGGTGCTGTTTCCGGCCGGCACAGGCACCGGCGACACGGATGCCTTGCCGCTGATCTGGCAGGAACCGGAAAAGTTTGGCCAGCTGGTCACGGCTTCGGAAAAATCGACCGCCGAACTTCGCGCAGCGGTCGCTGCGGGCGACAAGGCCGCAACCATGAAAGCCTTCAAGGCGGTCGGTGACTCCTGCAAGGGCTGTCACGACCGCTATCGCAAAGAGGACGATTGATGGCCGCGCGACCGGGACTCGCAGCAGGGTCCCGGACCTGCGTTGCGCTGCTGTTGTGCCTGGTCGCCTCGGCAGTCGCCGCAGCGTCGGCCGAACAACTCGCGCGCGGCCGCTATCTCGTCCATGCGGGCGGATGCATCAGCTGTCATACGGCCGATCGCGACGGGGCGATACCGCTCGCTGGCGGTCGCCGCCTGGAGACACCGTTCGGGATCTTCTACGCCCCGAACCTCACACCGGACCGCAAGACCGGCATCGGCGGCTGGAGCGACACTGATTTCAGCGCTGCTCTCCGGCACGGTCGGGCGCCGGACGGCAGTCCCTACTACCCGGTCTTCCCCTATCCCGCCTACGCCGGGATCAGCGATGCCGATGTGGCGGCAATGGCTGCCTGGCTGCGCAGCATCCCGCCGGTCCACAATCCGGTTCCGGCGCACGAGTTGCCGTGGTACCTGCGCTCGCGCTGGCTGATGCTGGGCTGGAACCTGCTCTTTTTCGATCCGCAGCCCTTCCAGGCCGACCCGGCACGGGACAAGGACTGGAACCGTGGCGCCTACCTGGTGCGTCATCTGGGGCACTGCGGCGAATGCCATACACCGCGCAACCTGTTCGGCGCGCGGGACGATTCACGCGAACTGGCCGGGAATGCCGCAGGCCCCGATGGCGGCAAGGTACCCGGCATCCGCCAGGATCGTGAGCAGGGACTCGGCCGCTGGACGCTCGATGACATGCTCCTGTTCCTCGAACTCGGCATGCTGCCAAATGGCGACTTCGCGGGGTCCTCGATGAGTGCCGTCATTGACGACAACACGAGCCAGCTCACGGGCGACGACCGGCGCGCGATAGCGGTTTACCTGCAGTCGCTTGCACCGCTCGATTCACCATAAGCCTGCCGCACGGCGGGCATGCACATTCCGCGCATGCCCGCCGTGCGGGCCGTCACGGTTCCAGGCAGCCGTCTGCTGCTAGAGTGGGCGGGCCTCAACAAGAACAAGAAAAAATGGCGGACGTGTTTTCAGCGCACCTGATTCCAGTCGATTGCAGTCAGTTGCAGCCAGGCATGTATGTGGCCGAACTCGACCGGCCCTGGCTGCAGACGCCTTTCCATGCGCATGGCTTCCTGCTGAGCCACGCGGAACAGATCGAGGCATTGCGCCGCATCTGCAGCTATGTCTACGTGGATCCGGTGCTGTCCGAGCACAGCGAGAACGAACTCTTCAGCACCGGCCTGACCGCACGGGTGGCTGCACTCAAGCCTGCCCGGCAGTTGTCCGGGCTCGACCGCAGCCGGCACGCATTGCACGAGACCAGCCACGCGCTGGATGCCGTCGTGCGCGAAGCGCGGCGCTCGGCCCAGATCACGCTCACCGCGCCACGAGCGGCCCTCAAGGAACTGGTCAGCAGCATGCTTGCCGATCCGGATGCGCTGCCGTGGCTGGTCGCAACCGAACTGCGTGTCGGCTTCCTCTATCGCAGGGCGCTGGGCTCGGCGGTGCTCATGACGATCGCCGGTCACCGCGCCGGCTTTGAACGCGAGATGCTGGATGAACTGGCGCTGGCCGGGCTGCTGCTCGATATCGGCAAGGTCTCGGTACCCATCACCATCCTGGCCAAACCCGGCCGCCTGACCGAAACCGAGCGCCACTTCATCACGCGCCATGTGCGCCGCGGCCTGTACATGGTGCGTGCGGCCGAAGCGATTTCGGAACCGCTCGAAGAAGCCCTGCTCGGCCATCACGAACGGCTCGATGGCAGCGGCTACCCGCGCGGCATCCGCGGCACACACCTGCCGCTGGCGGCGCGACTGGCAGGGATCGTAGATACCTATGACGCCCTGTTGCAGGACAAGAGCTACAGTCCGGCGCTGGCCGCACACGATGCCATACGGCTCATCAATTCCATGCGCAACCGCAAACTTGATTCAGCGCTGGTAAAGACCTTCATCCTTGCGCTCGGCATCTATCCGACCGGTTCCTGGGTACAGCTCGCGGATGGCCGGGTCGGCATCGTCCGCAGCCAGGCACGTGGCGAACCTGCCCGCCCCTCCATCGCGCTGGTCTGCACCGGCAGCGGTGGCGCACTGAAAACCGACACCCTGTTGTGGCGACCCGCACGGCGCGGTGACATCGCCCGCGCCGTACTGCCTGGCCAGATGCCGGTCAGTCGGCGTATCGTCGATGCCGCAATATCGGCAGCGGCACACCTGGCCGCCTGAGAGAGGTACCGGACTTGGCCACGCTCGAACTCTACAGCTTTGCAGCCTGCCCCTACGCACAACGCGCGCACATCACGCTGCTCGAGAAAAAGCTGGATTCCAGCGTCATCGAGATCGACCTCTTCAACCGACCCGCCTGGTTCACCGCGATCTCGCCCTACGGGAAGGTACCGGTGCTGCGCCATGCGGACGTCACGGTGCACGAGTCGTCGATCATCAACCAGTACCTCGACGAGGCATTCCCCGAACCGGCGCTCATGCCGGCGACCCCGGCACTGCGCGCGCAGGCCCGCATCTGGATGGATTACTGCGAGACGCGCTTTCTGCCGGCTGTCCACAAGCTGATGTCGGAGGCTGACGACATGGACAAGCGGAGCGCCAACAACGACAAGCTGTCGGAAGTGATGCGCCATATCGAGAACGAGGGTTTGCGCAAGACCGGTCCGGGGCCCTGGTTTTTCGGTTCGGGATTCAGCCTGGTCGACATCCAGTTTGCGCCCTTCATGGAGCGCTTCGACATGTACGTGCAACTGGCCGGTGCGGTATTGCCGGCAGACTGCGGACGCATTCGTGACTGGCAGGCCGCCATGCAGGCGCGTCCGGCCATCGCCGCCACTGCACATAACACAGGCTACCACATCGAAGCACGCCGGCAGATGCTGGCGCGGATTGCCGCCCGCAATTCCGCTTGACAGCCTGCGGCGCGCCCGCGTTCAATATCCTCTGCCTTGAAAACTTCGTGGGGAAGGATGGATGACCTGAAGTCATCCATGTCAATGGCCTGGCTACCGAGAGATATGCCAGATGCTCAAGACTCCCGCCACACCCGACCCTGCCGAACTCTCGCATCTGATCAGCCTGGTTTACGAAGCACCGTTCCTGCCATCCGGCTGGCGCGACTTCACCAGCGCCGCTGCGAAACTGATGCAGGCGCGCCTCGCCATGATCCATCACATGGACCATGGCGACCTGGCGAAATCCTTCCACATCGCCGGCGGCATCGACGAATCGTTCAGCCAGGCCTTCACGCCACGCTGGTACGACGGTGGTGATGATGTCTACCTGCAGGCGATGTGCGACCAGCCGGCAGGCATCATCCGCCTGAGCAGCGAAATCGTCGCTCCCGATGTCGCGCACCAGACCGCGATTCACCACGAGCTTGCCGTTCCCTGGGGACTCGAGTATTTCCTGTTCGCCTCGCTGGGCAGCCATGACGGTGTGAGCTCCGTGCTGTCACTGGGCCGGCGTATCGAGGATGGGCCGTTCACCGCTGCAGACATCGATCTGCTCGCCGGAGCACTGCTGCCGCACCTGTGCAGGAGCATCAGCGTACACACGAGCATCATGAGCATCCGGCAGAACAATGCCTTGCTGGCCGCGATGATCGACATGTCACCGTGTGGCATCGTGGCTTTCGATGCGGGCGCCAAGCCGATACTGGTCAATGAAAATGCGGCCGCGATCTTTGCGCGCGACAACGGGCTTGCACTGCGGAACGGCAAGATTCGCGCGGCCGACTCCCCGTCCCAGGCGTTGCTCGATGCGGCACTGGCGGGTGCCATCGCCGTGGGCCTGAACCAGTCCGCGGCGCTGCCGGCACCGGTGCTGGTCGCGCGCCAGGGCGAATCCCTGCCCTACAAGGTCGTGTTTTCACCGCTCAGCCAGCGCATCGAATCCTTCGACCTCCCGCAGCGGGCCGCCTGTGTGGCGATGATCCACGACCAGTCGAACGGCGAGCAGCCCGATGTATCGAATGACCTGGCCATGGCTTTCGGGCTCAGCAAGGCGGAATCGCGGGTTTGCCAGGCCCTGCTCAGCGGCAAGTCGGCGCAGGAAGCGGCGGTTGCCCTGCATATCAGCCCCAACACCATCAAGACCCACCTGGCCCGGATCTTCAACAAGACCGGGGTGCACTCCCAGACCGCCCTGCTGCAGTTGTTGACGAGGCGGTCGCAGACCTGGTCCTGAGCGATTTGCCGGGCCACCCTCCACCGGAGCGGCGGTCCCGGCTATGATTGGGCCATGCGCATCCTCGTAATCGAAGACGATCCGGGCGTCGCCAGCTTCATCATCGGCGGGCTGCGGGAATCCGGCCATACCGTCGACCACTGTGCCGATGGCAAGGACGGACAGTTCCTGGCCGGCAGCGGCAACTACGATGCACTGATCATCGACCGCATGCTGCCCGGCATAGACGGACTCGGCATCGTGCAGGCCCTGCGGGCAGCCGGCAACACCACCCCGACGCTGATACTGAGCGCGCTCGGCGAGGTCGATGACAAGGTCAAGGGACTGCGTGCCGGGGCCGACGACTACATCGGCAAGCCCTTTGCCTTTGCCGAGCTCATGGCGCGGCTCGAGGCCATCGCCCGGCGCCCGGTACGTGAGGGCGGCGAGACCGTCACCGAAATACAGGTGGCCGACCTGCACGTGGACCTGCTCAGCCGTGCCGTGCACCGCGCCGGCAAGGAGATCGACCTGCAGCCACGCGAGTTCCGCCTGCTCGAGTACCTGATGCGCAACCGCGACCAGGTCGTCACCCGGACGATGCTGCTCGAGAACGTCTGGGACTATCACTTCGACCCGCAGACCAACGTCATCGATGTGCACATCAGCCGTCTGCGGCGCAAGGTCGACAAGGACTTCGACCCGCCCCTCATCCATACGGTGCGCGGCGCCGGGTACAAGCTGAGTGAATCCCCTTAGGCTGATCCGCACCTCCACCTTCCAGCTCGCCTGGTGGTACATGGGGATTTTCGGCAGCTCGGCGATGATCCTCATCGGCTATATCTACTGGGAAACCAGCGGTTACATCGAGCAACAGACCAATGCGACCATCAGCGCCGAGATCCGCGGCCTGACCGAACAGTTCCGGCAACCCGGCGGCCCCGGGGTCGAGGCGGTGATCCGTGAGCGGATCGCGCGCGACCCGGCCCGCTCGACCCTCTACCTGCTGGTGACGGCGGATGAGCGCCCGGTGCTCGGCAACCTGCCGGCATGGCCGGCTGGCGAGCCGGGCGGCGACGGCTGGTATCACTTCACGCAAGTCGGCCAGAACGGCCAGACCATCCCGTTCCAGGGCCGGATCGTGCCGATCGGCGGTGGGCAACGCCTGCTGGTGGCAAAAGAGCTGAGCACCCTGGCCGCTACCCGCGAGCTGATCAATCGCGTCTACATCCTGGCGCTGGCCATCGGCCTGTCGCTGGCCTTGCTGGGCGGGATCCTGATGAGTTCCAGCGTCACGCGTCGCGTGGATGCCATCAACCGCGCCAGCCGCGAGATCATGGCCGGCCGCCTGAAGCGGCGGATGCCCGTGCGCGGCATCAATGACGAGTTCGACCAGCTGGCCGGAAATCTCAATGCCATGCTGGACCGCATCGATTCACTGATCGACAGCGTACGTGCCGTCACCGACAACATCGCCCATGACCTGCGCACCCCGCTGACCCGGCTGCGTGGACGGCTCGAGAACCTCGCATCGCAGCCGGGGATCAGCGAGGCGGTACGCAGCGAACTGAACGCCACCATCACCGATGCGGATCACCTGCTCGCCACCTTCCGGGCGCTGCTGCGCATCGCCAGGATCGAATCCGGCACCCACGACGAGGCCTGGACCGACATCGACCTCGGCGCACTGCTGCATGATGCCTGGGAGCTGTATCACGCAGTCGGCGAGGAAAAGGACATCACCGTGCACCTGGGTGCTGCCACCGGCCACATGCGCGGCGACCGGGACCTGATCTTCCAGGCGGTATCCAACCTGCTGGACAATGCGATCAAGTACAGCCCGGCCGGCTCGGAGGTGCGCCTGGAGATGCGCGACGATGGCGGGCACCTGACCATCGCGGTCAGCGACCAGGGTCCGGGCGTGCCGGAAGCCGAGCGCGGCAAGGTGGTTGACCGCTTTTACCGGACAGCAAGCGTTACGGGCATTCCCGGCAGCGGGCTCGGGCTCTCGCTGGTTAATGCCATCGCACGGCATCACGGCGGCCAGCTGATGCTGGCCGACAACGCGCCGGGCCTGCGCGTCCTGCTGGAACTGCCGAAGACCGAAGCCGCCAGGCCCGCCGCAGGGCCGGAAACCAGTGTCAGCAACACCGTGCAGCCGGCATCACCGGCGGGGAGATCGCATGGATAATTTCCTGTTTCGCGCCCTGGTCGCTTCCGCGGGCCTCTGGCTTGCCGAAGCCTGGCTCGACGGCATCAGTTTTGACAGCGCCGCGTGGCTGCTCGCCTCGGCCATCGTGCTCGGCGTCATCAATGGCTTCATCAGGCCGCTGCTGATGATCCTCACCCTGCCCTTCACGATCGTCACGCTCGGCCTGTTCGTGCTGGTGCTCAACGGTGCAATGCTGGCGCTGGCTGCGTGGCTGCTGCCGGGCTTTCATGTCACCGGCTTCTGGTCGGCCTTCTGGGGCGCCCTGATCGTCAGCATCGTGAGCGGGATCGGCTCGTGGGTGTTCGGGCCGAAGGGCGGCATCGAGGTGAAGGTCATCCGCCGGGACTGAGCCCCGCGGCCGCTATTCCGCGCGCAGGGACTCGACGGGATCAAGCCGTGCCGCGCGCCAGGCCGGCAGCACGCCTGCGACGAGGCCGATCAGCGTAGCCACCAGCACCGATGCCAGCACGTAGGGCCAGGAAGGACTGACGGGCAGACCTGGCACCAGCACGCGAAGCACCCCGAGGATCACGAAACCCAGCGTGATGCCGGCAACTCCGCCGATGGTGGCCAGGATCATCGACTCGCCGAGAAAAATGTTGCGGATCTGCCGGCGATGCGCGCCCACCGCCTGCAGCAGGCCGATCTCGGCGGTCCGTTCGCGCACCGCGATGGTCATGATCGTGAAGATGCCCACGCCGCCGACCAGCATCGAGATGCCGCCCAGTGCAGCGACCGCGAAGGTAATCACGTCGAGGACGGAGCCGAGTACATCCAGCATTTCCTGCTGCGTGGTGATCGTGAAGTCCTCGCTGCCATGGCGGGCAACCAGCACGCGGCGAATACCCTCGACGACCTCATCGAGCGGGGCGCCCTCCTCGTAGACGACATCGATCTCGAACAGCCCGTCCCGGTTGAAGAGTTCGAGGCCCTTGGCAACCGGGATGTAGGCGGCATCGTCGAGGTCGAAGCCGAACATGGTTCCCTTCGACTCCATCACCCCGACCACGGTATAGCGCTGTCCGCCGATGCGCACCCGGTGTCCGAGCGGGTTGCGGTCGTCGAACAGCTCGCTGCGCAGCTTGCTGCCGAGTACCGCGTAGGCACGCGGCGCATTGGGGTTGTCGGCCGGCAGGAAATTGCCGAGCGCCACCCGGAACGACAGCGTCTCGGTCATTTCCGAGCCCGTGCCGCTGACGATCACCTTGCGCTCGCGCCCCTCGCTTTCCACCGATGCCGTACCCTGCACGAGCGGCAGGGTCGAGCGCACATGGGGGACGCGCTTGAGTGCCGCGGCATCGTCGAGGCTCAGCGGCCGGACCGTATTCAGCACACCGGTCGGCATCCCGAAGGTTTTGGCCTTGCCCGGATTGACGCCGATGATGTTGGTGCCGAACTGGGTGAACTGGGTGAGCATGTACTTGTGCATGCCCTCGCCGATCGAGGTGAGCAGCAGCACGGCGGCCACGCCGATGGCGATCCCGAGTGCGGTCAGCACGCTGCGCAGGCGATGCGATACCGCAGATTTTGCCGTGAATGCCGCGAGTTCAGCGATGCGCATGGCCGTACACGCTAGCGCCTGGCAAGCGCCGCAACCGGATCCAGGCGCGACGCGCGCCGTGCCGGCAGGATGCCGAACAGCATGCCGCAGGCCATTGATGTCAGCACCGCGCCGGCCACCGCCCACAGTGGCGGATGGAACGTGAAATCGGGATAGAGGCTGCCGAGCAGCCAGACGCCGGCAAAGCCGAGCAGCAGGCCGGCAAACGCGCCAAGCAGCGCCAGGTACAGGGCTTCGGTCAGGAACAGCGCGAGCACCTGGCTGCGGCGTGCGCCCAGCGCCTTGAGCAGGCCGATCTCCTGGGTACGCTGGCTGACCGCAACCAGCATGACATTCATGATCAGCACGCCGGCAACCAGCAGGCTCACGGCTGCGATCCCGGCAAGCGCCATGGTCAGCGCGCCGAGTATGCCGTCGAAGGTTTTCAGTACCGCATCCTGCGTGATCACGGTGACATCCTCCTCGCCGTGGTGCCGCTCCCTGAAGGTGTCGAGCACGAAACGCCTGGCGGCGGGCATGACGTCGCGACTGCGGGCCTGTATCAGCACCCGGAACAGGCCCGCGGAATCGAACAGGCTCTGCGCCATGGCGACCGGGATCATCACCACCGTATCGACATCGACCATCACCGAGACGCCCTGCCTGGCCAGCAGGCCGGCGACCCGGCAGCGCCGGTCGCCAACGCGCAGCCAGCGGCCAACCGGTGGCTCGCCACGGAACAACTCGCGGCCAATGGTGTCGCCGATCACGCAGACCGGTGATTCACGGTCCATGTCGACATCCGGCAGGAACTCGCCGCTGGCCATGGTCCAGCGACGGATGGCCGCATAGCTGGCGGTCGTACCCATGATGGTGACATCGCGCTCGAGCGATCCGACCGAAACCGGACTCTCGCCCACCACCAGCGGTGCAACGGCCGCTATCGCCGAACTGCGCAGCAGGGCGCGGGCATCGTCCAGCGTGATGTCGCGTGGCGTGGCCCCGGACATCATGCCGGCACCGGCACCGGAGGTTTCGGTACGCCCCGGCAGGACCACCAGCAGGTCCGTGCCAAGCGACTGGAACTCATCGGCGATGTAGCCCCGGGCGGCTTCACCGAGCGCGGTCAGCATCAGCACGGCCGCGACACCGATGGCCGTGGCCAGCAGCAGCATCGCGGTACGCAGCGGTGTGCGCGCCAGCGCACTGAAGGCCACCCGGTGACGGTCGGCGAGCCTCATCCGCTGACATCCTGCACGATGCGTCCGTCACGCATGAGGAGGCGGCGGTGAGCGCGGCTGCCCAGCGCCTGGTCATGGGTGACCACGATCAGTGTCAGTCCTTCCTCGTGGAGGGCCTCGACGATCCTGATCACCTCGCCGCCGGAGACGCTGTCCAGGTTGCCGGTGGGCTCGTCGGCAAGCAGGATCTTGGGCTGCATCACGACGGCACGCGCGATGGCCACCCGCTGCCGCTCGCCACCGGACAGCTGGCTGGAGCGATGGTTGATCCGGGCTTCCAGCCCCATGCGCTGCAGGACTTCACGGGCACGGGCACGGCGTTCGGCCGGGGGTACGCCGGCCAGCATCATCGGCAGCTCGACATTCTCCACCGCCGTCATGCGGTGAATCAGGTGGAAGAACTGGAAAACAAAGCCGATCTCGCGCTGCCTGGTATCGGCCAGGCGATCATCGCTCATGGTCGAGGTCTGCTCGCCGGCCAGCCAGTACTCGCCGGATGTCGGCCGGTCGAGCAGGCCGAGGATGTTGAGCAGGGTCGATTTGCCGGAACCGGACGGCCCCATCAGCGAGATGTACTCGCCGGCAGCGACCTGCAGATCCACGCCATCGAGCGCGCGCACGAACTGGTCGCCGACGGCAAAGGTGCGGGTCAGCTGCTCGAGCCGGAGAATCGCCGCCCCGTCCGCTGACGGACTACTCCTCGATTGCGGCGACACCGTCGGCCACACCTTCGCGGTCCACGGAGATCACCACCCGGTCGCCCGCCTTGAGACCGGAGCGGATCTCGGTGTACTCCCAGTTCGATACGCCGCGCTCGACCTCGCGGGAGCGCAGGATGCCGGTACCCGGCTCGAAGACCAGCACACGCTTGCCATCGAGCAGCGCCTGCGTGGGTATGCGCAGCACCTTCTCCCGGTTCTCGATGATGATCTCGACATCGGCGCTGTAGCCCGGCAGCAGGCGGTATTTTTCCGGGTCTTCTATCTCGGCCTCCACACCCACCGTGCGCGCCTGCTTTTCAGCCTCCAGCACATAGGGCGCGACGCGCCGGACGAAGCCGGGGAAGCGCTGGTTGGGGAAGGCATCCAGCGTGATGAGCGCGCGCTGGCCGGCGCGGACCGCCGGGGCATCGACCTCGTCGATCGGCGCCGAAATGTACAGGCAACTGCCATCGACGAGGTCCACGGTCGGCGGCGTCGGGATACCGACCGGCGACGGCGTGACGAACTCCCCGACCTCGCCATTGATCTCGGCGACCACACCGGTGAACGGCGCACGCAGGATCGTCCGCTCGAGGCTGGCACGCGACACATCGACACGCGCCTGGCTGACCTTCTCCTGGTCGCGGGCCGCATCGCAGGCAGCAGCACGCGCATCGGCCTCGCCGACGGCCTTTTCCAGGTCCCCTTCCGAAACCAGCCCCTGCGGGCGCAGCTGCCGGATCCGGTCGGCATTCTTGCGGGCCACTTCCGCCATCACGCAGGCTTCGCGCGCCCGGCTGCGGGTGGCCACGGCATCGCGCTCCGCCTGCAGGACCTGGGCGCGCAGGTCCTGGTTCCAGAGTTCGAGCAATACCTCGTTGGCCTTGACGCGATCGCCTTCCTTGAACGGCAGGCGGGCGATCTGCCCGCCGGTCGGCGGGGCCAGGCGCGCACGCTGGCAGGCATCGACCGTGCCGGCACGAGTGTTGGCCACGGTCGCGAGCACATCACCGTTTTCGACGGTGGCCAGGCTAACGGGCACCGGTTTCGGGCGACCCAGATACCAGGCCAGCAGGGCGACGACTGCCAGCAGCAGCAGGACAATCAGGATCTGTCGCAGACGACGGCTGATCACGCAGCTCTCGCTCCCGGAAACTGGAGCCGTCGATTATAAGGTCGGGACGGTCGGCAGCGCGGTTCAGCCGAAGAAGTTCTTCGGGTCCAGCCCGAAGGCGCCGGGATCGAGTCCGCGGATGATCCAGTGCGAATCGCCCTCGCTCCGTCCGGAGCGGGTGTTGCGCAGGTCCAGCGGCTTTGCCGCGGGCAAGGGTGTCTTGTCCGGCCGGGTGAGCAGGCTCAGCTGGGGACGCAGGCGCTGCACGTGGTTCTGTTCGGTCACGACCGCGATCGCGCCGGTATTGAGTTCGACCAGCGAACCGGTGGGGAACATGCCGACCGCCTGCACGAACTGTTCGACGAGTTCCTTCTGGAACAGGGTGCCGGACAGGCTGTTCAGTTCGCGCACCGCATCGTATGCGGACTTCGCCGGCGCATAGGGACGCTTGGTGGTCATCGCGTCGAAGCAGTCGACCAGGCCGGCGATGCGGCCAAACACCGGTATATCCGTCCCCGACAGGCCCTTCGGATAGCCCGAACCATCGTTGCGCTCATGATGGTGCTGCAACATCGCGACGACGTCGGCATTGAGGCCGGGCGCGGTGCGCACCATGTCGAGACCCAGTGCGACATGCTTGCGGATGATCTTTTGCTCGACCGCTTCAAGCGGGCCCTGCTTGAGGATGATGCTCTGGGGAATCCTGGCATTGCCGAGGTCCAGCAGCAGGCCGCCCATCGCCAGCGTCTCGATTGCACTGCGTTCAAAGCCCAGGTGCCGGCCGAGTATCGCCGCCCATACGGCACTGCCGACCTGGCGCCGCGGACTGTTCGCATCACGCTTGCGCAGGCAGACCAGCCATGCCATCGCATCCTGGTTGCGCAGGATGCTGTCGACCAGCGGTTTGGTGGCCTGCTGCAAGCGATTGGCATCGAGCTTCTTGACCTGCGGAAACTGCTCGAGCATCTCGTTGAGGATGCGGGCGGCATTGTCGTAGGCCGCCGCGGCCCGGGGTGCTTCCTGGTGCGTCGGTACCGCGTTTCTGTGCCGTGACGCGGGCAGGAATCGCGTGATCACGCCATTCCGGTCGAGGCGCGCCAGTGTATCGACGAGCCGGCCGGCCAGGCCCACCGCCGCCACATGCTCGCGGCGGGTGGCTGGCGCTGCCAGGACGCTGGCGTACCGCTCCTCCCTGCCCCGCGCACCGAGGACCTTTTCTTCAGGCAGGGAGCCCTGGCTGATGTCCACATAGACGTGCTTGCAGAGTTGCCGGAGCTGCTGCAGCTCCCGCACATCGCGGATCTCGAAGCCCTTGCTCAGGAACGGTGTCTCGAGCCAGGGACGGTCGAGCTGGGCCACATACATGCCGCACTGGAGGTTGGCGGTTTCGATCTTCAGGCGCCTGGACTGCACACATGACTCCGGCGTCCGGCGATATGCCGGCATCTGCAACGGACATGGTATGCAGCGCGGCGCGGCGGCGCGCGGAAACGGTCACACTTTTGGCGGCTGTTTCAGCTCAGTCCGTGCATTTGATCCCGGTCCCGCCCAGACCGCAGTATCCGCCGGGGTTCTTCGCCAGGTACTGCTGGTGATACTCCTCCGCATACCAGAACTCGCTGGCCGCCTGGATTTCGGTCGTGACCGGGCCAAAACCGGCCGCCGCGAGGCGCCTCCCATAGTCCTGCTGCGAACGCAGGGCGAGGTCGCGCTGTTCCGGGTCGTACCAGTAGATCCCGGAGCGGTATTGCGTCCCCACATCGTTGCCCTGGCGCATGCCCTGCGTCGGATCGTGGGACTCCCAGAACACCTTGAGCAACTGCGCGTAACTGATCTGCGCGGGGTCATACACCACACGCACAACCTCGCTGTGGCCGGTGCGGCCCGAGCACACCTGCCGGTAGTCGGGCTCGGGCGTCGTACCCGCCGAATAGCCGACTGCCGTCGTCCACACTCCCGGCAGCTGCCAGAACCGGCGCTCCGCGCCCCAGAAGCAGCCCATGCCGAACATCGCCAGCCTGAGGTGCGCCGGGAATGGCGGCAGCAGCGGGTTGCCGTTGACGAAATGCCGGTTGCTGATCTGCATGCCGGAACACACTACCCGATATGCAGGGCCGGCGGGAATTGGTAATTTGCCCGCATGTACCAGTGCTGCCGGGCGTCTGTGGTGCGGAGCGTGATCGGCCTTCTCCTGGCTGTGGCCGTTGCCGCAGGCTACCCGTGGGGGGCCGCCGCATACGCCGCGGATGACGACGCGCCACCGCCGGCAAGCGCCGAGGAGCGGCGCTCGGCCGCCTACCAGCGGATGCTGCGTCTGCTCGAGGAAGACCGGCCGGCCGATGCGGTTCCGGCCGCCTTCGAAGTGCTGGAGCTCAGCCGGGAACTGTATGGCGACGGCGGGGAGGCCCTCGTGACGCCGCTGACCAACCTCGCCACCGCACAGTTGCGCGCCGGCGACCTGCTCGCCGCCGAGGGCAACTACAACGCCGCAATCACGCTGGCCGAGAAGCACGCGGGCATCGTCTCACCGCGACTCATCACCCCGCTGGCCGGGCTCGCGCAGACCTACCTGCGCGCCGGACAGCCCGTGCAGGCTGCTGAAAGCTTCGAGCGCGCCCTGCACGTCAACCACGTCAACGAAGGGTTTTATAACCTCGAGCAGATTCCGCTGCGTGACGGGCTCACCGAGAGCTATCTCGGCCAGAAGGAAATCGAAAAGGCCAATTTCCACCAGGCCGCGCAACTGCAGATCATGGAACACCGGGTCGGCAAGGAAAGCCCCGAGCTGTTGCCTGCGCTCGCCAAGCTTGCCGAATGGTATGAACGGAGCGGCCAGATGTATTCGGCCCGGCTGGTCCACCAGGACACCGCGCGGCTGATCACAACCAGCAAGGGCGAGAGTGACCCGGCCCTCGTCGACCCGCTGGTTGCCATCGCCACCAGTTACCGCCTGCAGGCACTGCAGCCGCCGACGGCTGATCCGATGCAGGGACCGGACACCCTGCTGCCCATGAGCGGCGTCGTGCTGCGCAAGGCACTCGGCATCGTCGACCGGCAGGCCGAGCCCGATCCGCTGCAGCGGGCCCGTGTACTGGTCGAGTTCGGCGATCTCTACCAGGTCTGGGGCAAGCGCAACTCCGCTGCGGATGCCTATGCCGATGCCTGGCGGACCCTGTCCGGCAACGCGGAGCTGGTCGCGCAGCGCGACCAGTACTTCGCCGCGCCAGTCCGGCTGTACTGGAACCCTGCGCCGAAGGCGTATCCGGCATCGGCGGCCCGGCTGCCAGCCAGCATCAGGCTCGAGCCAGGCCATGTGGTGGTGAAATTCACCGTCGATGCGACCGGCCAGGTCAGTTCCGCGGAGGTGGTCGAATCAGATCCGGTCGGCCTCGCCGACAAGAGCGTGCTCGGCGCCGTACGCCGCTCGCTGTATCGTCCGCGCCATGTCGACGGGAGCGCCGTGATGACCGAAGGCCTCAGCCTGCGCCATGATTACGGCTACCGGATCGAGGCCAAAACCGCCCCGCCGCCCGAGCCGGCCGAGGGTGGCAAGCCGCTCGCGCAGCCAGGCTCGGACAGCCGCAACTGAAGCACGCATCCGGAACCGTGCGCGCAACGTATTCACGACAAGCTGAGCAGGAATGATGCCGATGTCCCACCCCCATCCCCACGGCGTGTCGCGCCTGTCGTACAGCATGGCACGCCGCCTCGGCCTGTCCGTCCTCCTTGCAGGCTTCTGCCTGTGGTGGGGCGCCGGCCAGGCCGCGGCGGCGGACTACAGCGACCTCGATGCGGTACTGCTGCGCAATGTGCAACGGGGCTTCGTCGATTACGCCGGCATCCAGGCCGATCCTGCCTTCGCACGCTTCATGGCAAGCCTCGGCGAAACCAGGCCCGAGGATGTGGCCGACAGTCGCGCGCGCGGTGCCCTGCTGATAAACGCCTACAACGCTTTCGCGATACAGGGCATCCTCGACGGCTACAACCCCTCCTCACGGCTCAAGCGCTACAGCTTTTTCAGGCGGCGGGAATACCGGCTGATGGGCGAGTCCACCACCCTCGATGAACTGGAACACCGGCAGCTGGCGGCACTCGGCGATCCGCGCATCCACTTCGCCATCGTCTGTGCGTCCATCTCCTGCCCGCGGCTCGCCAGCCGGGCCTATGTCCCCGGCAAACTCGAGGAACAGCTGGATCTCGCGGCACGCGCGTTCATCAACGACAAGACCCGCAACCGCTACGACGTGCAGCGCAAGATCGCCTTCGTCTCGAAGATCTTCGACTGGTACGGCAAGGACTTTGCCGCGAGTGCCGGCTCCGTGCAGAAATACCTCGCGGGCTATGTCAGCGATCCTGCGGCAGCGGCACTGCTGGCCGCCGGGGACTTCGAACTGCGCTTTGTACCCTATGACTGGGAACTCAACGGCACCCTGCCGAATCGAACAAGGCCATGAAGAGGGCCACGCATGCTGATCCGCAGACCGCCTGACATCAAGAGCTCCGAAATCACGCCGGAACGGCACTACTTCAATCGCCGGGAGCTGCTGCGCTCGGCCGGCTTTATCGGCGCCGGCGCACTGCTGTCGCAAGCGGTCGCGGCTGCCGACGGCATTCCCGCGAGCCACCGCCGGCTCGCCGGGGTGCAGCGCTGGCCAGGCAGCCTCAGGGACGCGCCGAATACCTTCGAGGAGATCACGACCTACAACAACTTCTACGAATTCGGCACGGGGAAGTCCGACCCGGCGGAAGCATCCGGCCGTTTCAGGCCGAAGCCGTGGAAGGTGAAGATCGATGGCGAGACGGACGCGCCCGGCACCTACGACTACGACACCATCGTCAAGCCGCATGCGCTGGAGGAAAGGATCTACCGCCTCCGTTGCGTCGAGGCCTGGTCGATGGTCGTGCCCTGGGTCGGCATTCCGCTGCGCGATGTGCTGAAGCGCTACAAGCCGACATCAAGGGCGAAATACGTGGCTTTCGAAACCGTGGTGCGTCCCGCCGAAATGCCCGGGCAGCGCAGCCGCACGCTCGACTGGCCATACGTCGAAGGACTCACGATCGCGGAAGCCATGCATCCGCTCACGCTGCTGGTGGTGGGCGTTTACGGTGTGGAGCTGCCGGCACAGAACGGCGCGCCGCTGCGCCTCATGGTGCCGTGGAAGTACGGCTTCAAGAGCATCAAGTCCATCGTCCGGATCAGCTTCACAGAGAAGCAGCCACCCACCACCTGGTCGATGTCCGCGCCGGATGAATACGGTTTTTATGCCAACGTGAACCCGGAGGTGGATCATCCGCGCTGGAGCCAGGCCACCGAGCGGCGCGTGGGCTCCGGCATCGGCAGCCTGTTTGCCGCCCGCCAGGACACGCTGATGTTCAACGGCTATGCCGACCAGGTGGCCTCGCTCTATACGGGCCTCGACCTGACCAGGAATTTCTGAGCAGGAACCAGCCCGCATCTGCTGCACGCGCGCCTGGCGAGGCGCCGGCCGCGGGCTTGCGCTCAGAGTGCGTTGTCGCCGCTTTCGCCGGTGCGGATGCGCAATACGTGGTCCAGGTTGGTCACGAAGATCTTGCCGTCACCCACCTTGCCGGTGCGCGCAGCGGCCGTGATTGCCTCGATCACCCGCTCGACGAGGTCATCGGCAACCGCCACCTCGACTTTCGACTTGGGCAGGAAATCGACGACGTACTCGGCCCCGCGATAGAGCTCGGTATGCCCGCGCTGGCGGCCGAAACCCTTGACCTCGGTAACGGTCATGCCGTTGACGCCGACTTCGGAGAGCGCGTTGCGCACATCGTCGAGGCGGAAGGGTTTGATGATCGCAGTGATCAGTTTCATGCTGTGGCTCTCGCTCCTGGACCGGTCCGGCGTTGCACGCCCTGGCGCAATTCTAGCCCGAATCCGCCCGGTCGTTGAGGGCCGGCAAGCGCTGCTACTGGCGGCTTACCCAGCGCAACAGGGCGTTCTGCGCCTCCTGGCCACCGCCCCAGGTCGCCTTGGGCTGGTTGGCGATTGCCACCACCACGTACTCGGCACCGGACTGGGCGCGCACATAGCCGGCAATGGAGGTCACGCCGTTCAGGGTTCCGGTCTTGAGATGCATCTGGCCGGCCAGGGAATCGTTCTCGAATCGTCGCCGGGTAGTGCCATCCAGCCCGGCCAGCGACAGCGAAGCCTGGAATTCGGCCCCGAAGGGGCTGCTGCGGGCCGCCAGCAACACGCGCCCCAGACTCCAGGCCGAAACGCGATTGTCCCGCGACAGGCCGGCGCCATTGCCGATGTCGAGCTCCGGGATAGCGAGACCCCGGCGCACCAGCGCATCCTCCATCGCCTGGCGGGCCTTGGCGAGCGTGCCGGGCGGACCGAGCTTTTCGGCACCGAGCGTCAGGAATATCTGCCGGGTCATGACATTGTTGCTGAGCTTGTTGACCGGCCGTATGACTTCGGCCAGCGGCGGTGACATGAACGTCAGCAAGGGTTCCTTGCCGGCAGGCACCTGGCCGAGGCGCAACTGTCCCTTGATGCTGCCACCCTGCTCCTCCCACAGGGCGCGGAAAGCGGCATAGGCATAGGCAGGCCCGTCGAGCAGGGAACGCAACAGCTGATACTCGGAACAGTTGTTGGCCAGCTTGCCGGAGAAGATCACCCGTGGCCGGTCCTGCTCGCGATTCACGTCCATGCTGATGTGGCTGCCGCGTGAACTGCAACCGCCATTGAACAGGGTCATCCGGTTGTCGATCTCGACCCCGGCAAGCACCGGATCGCTCAGGATCCCGATCGTCCGCCGCGCCGGATCCGGACGAAAACTGAAATTCACCGACTGGAAATTGACCAGCAGGGCATCCGGCAGGACGTTGTAGGCACGGTACTCCTGGCCATCAAAGGCACCGGGATCGAGTTCCTCGCGCGCAAACCAGCTGTTGTCGATGACCAGGTCACCATCGATGTGCTGCACGCCCTTGCTGCGCAACTCACGCTGCAGGAGCCACAGTCGCTCGGTCAGCAGGTAGGGGTCGCCGTAGCCCTTGAGCAGCAGGTCACCGTCGAGCACGCCATCTTTCAGCCGACCATCGGCGTACACCTCGGTGCGCCACCGGTAGGCAGGCCCGAGTTCCTCAAGTGCCACGTACGTGGTCAGCAGCTTGATGGCAGAGGCCGGATTGCGCGGCACGTGCTCGTTATAGAGCAGCAGCGGCCCGGCGGCACCGACTTTCTGGACGAACACGCTGAACGAAGCCGGTGGCAGCTTGTAGCGGGCGAGGACCTGGTTCACCGACTCGGGCAGCACGGTGGTCTGTGCCCGCACCGGCAGCGGCGAGCAAAGCAGCAGCGCAGCGACAAGGAGGAGAATCCCTTGCATGGCTCAGCTGTCCCGCGCCGGGCGCTTGATCTGCAGTGCGCGCATCCGGTCGGTCAGGGTGGTCGGCCGGATCCCCAGCCGATCCGCCGCACCGCCCTTGCCGGAAATCTTCCAGTTGGCCGCCCGGAGCGCGGCGATAAGGTTGGCACGCTGCTGCTCCCGCATCTGCGCCTCGGTCAGGAAGGCCTCCGCCGGCTGCGCGTTGACGGCAGCATCTCCACCACCGACCGCGGGCGGACTGACGGCCGCTGCCACCGGCGCGACCGCACTGGCTTCCGGCAGTGACAGGTCCAGCCGCAGCGCTCCACCGCGGGACAGGATGACTGCACGCTCGATGACGTTCTTGAGTTCACGCACATTGCCCGGCCAGTCGTAGCGGCGCAACGCTTCAACCTGCCCCTGCGTGAGCACCGGCACGGGCCGCCCGAACTCCCGGCAGACCTGCTCCAGGAAATGCACGGCGAGCTGGATGACATCGTCGGCACGGCGCCGCAGCGGCGGCACCTGCACCGGAAACACACTGAGACGGTAGTAGAGGTCTTCCCGGAACTCGCCGGCCTCGACCGCCTTCTCCAGGTCCTTGTTGGTGGCGGCAATCACCCGCACATCGACGCTGCGGGTGGTGTCGTCACCCACGCGCTCGAACTGGCGCTCCTGGATGACCCGCAACAGCTTGCCCTGCAGTTCGATGGGGATCTCCCCGACCTCATCGAGGAAGATGGTGCCGCCATCGGCGAGCTGGAAGCGGCCGACCCGGTCGCGGTGCGCGCCGGTAAAGGCACCGCGCACATGGCCGAAGAACTCGCTCTCGAAGAGTTCATCGGGGATCGACGCGCAATTGACCTTCACCAGCGGCGCATCGGCACGACCACTGCGCGCATGGATCGCGTGTGCGACCAGCTCCTTGCCGGTACCGGTCTCGCCGATGATCAGCACGTTGGCCGGCGTATCGGCCACCGCCTCGATGCGGGCCAGCATCGCACCGAGGGCCGGGCTGCCGCCCACGATGCGGCCGAAGTTCATCGACACGCGGACTTCCTCGCGCAGGTAATCGCGTTCGCGCTCGAGTTCCTCCTTGAGCCGGGCGATTTCCGCATAGGCCAGCTTGAGGCTGGCCTCGGCGCGGTTGCGGTCGGTGACATCCTTGCTGGCGACGAAGGTGCGGATGATGGCCTGGTGCGCATCGCGCTCGGTCTTCGAGGACATCAGCACATCGATCACCTCGCCGGACTTGGTCCGCATCTGCCGGGGAACGTTCTCGCGCTCACCTTCGCTGATGACCTCCCGCATGCGACCTTCCAGCGGCCGGCGCGACTCATCCGTCATGAAGTCGAGGATCGAGCGGCCAAGCACCTCGTCGCGGTCATATCCCAGCTTGCGCAGCCAGTGATTGCTCACCTCGGTGATATGGCCGTCCGGATCGATGGTATGCAGCATCGCCGGCGTCGATTGATAGTGGTCCTGGTAGCGTCGCTCCAGCAGGGCCTGGTCCGAAACCTCGGCGAAGACGCACAGACTGTACAGGAACTCGCCATCGGTGCCGTATTCGGCAGTGGTCGTTACAAAGGCCTCGAAGCTGGTGCCCTCGCGGGTGACGAACTCGATGGCGAGCCGGTCGAGGCGGCCGGTCTCACGGTAGCGGGGAATATATTGCTCGCGGATACGGCGGGCGCTGAGCGCGGAGGCGAGCTCGATGGGCCGGCGCCGCAGCAGTTCGTCGCGGGAATAACCCATGCGGGCTGCCCACACATCGCTGACGTCGAGGATCCGCCCCTCCACGTCGAGAATCGCTGCCATGACAGGCGCGTGCCTGAAGAGGGCCAGATAACGTTGGGGAGCTTGCACGGGCGCAGTCTATACGGAATTCCGTGACATCTGAAACGATATTTCGTTATTCACGGAATATCGGAACTTCTTATCAGACTAAGTGGCTGATTTGTATAAGAACTGCAGTTGGCACGATTCCTGCTATAAGAAATACATCAAGCGCTTTAGTCTTGGCGTCGCGACCCCCCCGTCTTCCCCTGGCGGCGCCGATAAATGACTCTTGTCGCCTTGGTACGACAGGACTTCGACTCCCCCTCGGAGTCCTGGCCTGAAGGGCCCCTGGCTACGGCATCAGCCGAGTCCATGCGGGCCCTTTATTTTTTTTCCCGGTCGGTACCGCTGCCTGCACCAAAAATGCGTTGCTGCCAGCGCTGCCATGATTTCTGTGCGGCATCCCGGCCCGCCGGACCGACGCTTTCCCGCAGCCTGCGCAGCCATATCCGTGCCCAGGCAAACTCGACCGCAAGGATGGCAAGGCCTGCCAGCATCAAGGCGATGCCGGGACCAGGCGTAACCAGCATGATGACGCCACCAAGGAGCAGGGTGCCGCCGATGACGGCGATGACGATCTGGCGAGCCAGCCGGTAGCTGATGTCGGTGAGCTTGCGGATCACGCGGCAAACACCTCCTCATGCGCCGCGTGCAGGCGCTGGCGTTGCTGCCTAACGATACCGGGCCTGTATGGAAGCGAGCGTCTTCTTGCCAGGGCAGAGCTTCTCGAAAGGCATGCTTGCCAGCGGACCCGGCGGCGTATTGGCCAGTTCGTGCATATCGGGCTTCGTTTCATCGATATAGATGAGCCCGGTGACGATCTCCCCGGCGGCACGGTGCTTGTGGATGTACTGGAACGCCGCCACGGAATCGGTCGGGTCGTAGGCGCCATCGGCCTTGCGCAGCACGATCTGGCTGCCGTCGTGCATGCGGACCGGCATGGCCTCGCCGGCCGCATACTCGGCGCGGATTTCCTTTGCCACCGGCACGAAGTCCGGATAGTTGGCGACATGCGCGTGCTGGCGCGTGAACTCGTAGCTCTTGGTCGAGCCTTCGTGGTTGTTGAAGGTCACGCAGGGCGAAATCACGTCGATCATCGCCAGGCCACGGTGCTTGAGGCCGGCCTTGATCAGCGTCACCAGCTGCTCGCGATCACCGGAAAAGCTGCGCGCAATGAAGGTGGCGCCCATCGACAGCAGGGTAAGCGCCGGATCGATCGGCGGTTGCTGGTTGGCGTCGCCCTTCTTGGCAGTCGAGCCGACATCGGCTGAAGCGGAGAACTGGCCCTTGGTCAGCCCGTACACACCGTTGTTCTCGATGATGTAGAGCATGTTCAGGTTGCGGCGCACCGCGTGCATGAACTGCCCCAGGCCGATCGACAGCGTGTCACCGTCGCCCGAGACGCCGATGTAGTACAGATCCTTGTTGGCCGCATTGGCGCCGCTGACCACCGAGGGCATGCGGCCGTGGACGGTGTTGAAGCCATGCGAGGCACTGGCGAAATAGGCCGGGGTCTTCGACGAACAGCCGATGCCGGAAACCTTTGCCAGGCGGTGCGGCGGGATCGAGAGCTCGAAGATCGCCTGGGTGAGCGCACCGGTGATCGAGTCGTGGCCGCAACCGGCGCAGAGGGTGGACATCCCGCCCTCATAGTCGCGGACGGTCAGGTTCAGTTCGTTGCGCGGCAGGCCCGGGTGGGCAACCTTCGGTTTGCCGATGTAGCTCATGCTGCTTTTCCTCGGGC
>JAHDYM010000031.1 GCA_023383705.1 Gammaproteobacteria bacterium
CGGCCTGCTGAGCCAGCCGGATGCGGCCAACGTGCGCCTGGAACTCGACAACCTGACGACGACGCTGACCAGTTGCGGCGGCAGCTGTGCTGCCGACCGGACCGCGACGGTGGTCAAGTCCACCTGCGCGGCAACGATCGGCAGCGCCGCAACCCTGGTGCAGTAAGGCACCGAACCAGAGCCGACCGAGGCACAGACATGTCACGCAAGAGCAGGAATTACTTCGAACCGCAGCGGCACCCGGGGCACGCACGGCCGATCACGCGCCGGCAGCTGATCGCGCAGGGCTTCATGGCCGGAGCCGCCACCGTGCTCGGCGGCGGCGTGCTCAGCCTGTTCGCCAATCCGCGCGCGGCTTACGCCGCCCTCGCACCGGATCTGGAAGCGCTGAAAGCCTCCTGCGGCATCGCCGTGCAGGGTGCCGGCAAGATTCCCTTCATCTGCTTCGACCTCGCTGGCGGCGCCAACATGGCCGGCTCCAACGTGCTGGTGGGCGGCGCCGGTGGCCAGCTCGATTTTCTCTCCACGGCCGGCTACAGCAAGCTCGGCCTGCCCGGCGACATGATTCCGCCGGTGATCAGCGCGGTGACCCAGCAGGACCATATCGACCAGAGCCTCGGCCTCGCCTTTCACAGCGACAGCGCCTTCCTGCGCGGCATGCAGGGCAGCATGAGTGCCGGGACGGCGGCCAACATCAACGGCGCGGTCATCCCGGCCCGTTCGGAGAACGACACCGGCAACAACCCGCACAACCCGCTGTACGGCATCGCGCGCACCGGTGCCGACGGCTCGCTGCTGAAGCTGATCGGCTCGCGCAACAGTGATTCCGGCGGCAACTCCGTGGCACCGACCAGCATGATCAGCGCCACCGACCGGCCGACCAAGATCGACCGGCCCAGCGATGTCACCGGCCTGGTGGATACCGGGCAACTGGTGGGCCTGCTCGGCCAGGCCGATGCCGTGGCCGTGCTCGAATCGATCCAGCGGATCAGCGCGATGAAACTGCAGCGGGTCAGCACCGGACTCAACATGCCTGATCCGGGCAATCCCGCCATCACGCGCGATGCGGTGCTCAAGGACCTGGTCAACTGCGGCTACGTGAAAAGCGCCGACATCGCCGACCGCTTCGGCAATCCCTCGGCCCTCAACCCCTCCATCGATCCGCTGATCGTCGGCGGCAGCGGCATCTTCACGCAGGCCGAATACGACAACGACGACGAGTTCCGGAAAACCGCCGCGGTGATGAAGCTGGTGATCAACGGCTTTGCCGGTGCCGGCTGCATCACCATGGGCGGCTACGACTACCACGGCGGCCGCCGCGCCGAAGGCGAGGTCAAGGACTTTCGCGCCGGGCGCTGCATGGGCGCCTGCCTCGAATACGCGGCGCGCGTCGGCGTACCGCTGATGATGTACGTGTACAGCGACGGCTCGCTGTCCAGCGACGGCAGCATCGACAACTCCGTGAACGGCCGCGGCAAGGGCGAGTGGACCAGCGACAACCAGACCACCGCCGCCTCCTTCTTCCTGGTCTACAACCCGGGTGGCCGCGCGACGCTCCTCGGCGGCACGCCGGAGCAGCAGGCGCGCCACCAGCAGATCGGCTACTTCCGCAGCGATGCCTCGGTGGAGACCTCGGCGACGCCGGCGGCCAACAACGTCAACCTGCTGGTCGAGACCGTACTGCTCAACTACATGGCACTGCACGGCCAGCAGGGCAACTTCGCGAGCCTGTTCCCCGGCCATGGCCTCGGCAACAGCACGCTGCGCGATTCGCTCACGGCTTTCGCGCCGATCGTGAACGGCACCATTCTTTAGGGCGCCGCCGATGCCATAATCGGGGCATGCCAGCCCCGAACCTCGCAGCCCACCTGTCCTGCCCGCGCTGCGAGCAGTCGCTCCGCCAATACCCGGACCGCAGCTGGGGTTGTGGCGGCTGCGGACTCGGCTTCCCCTCGCTGCTGGATATCCCCTGCCTGTTTGCCGAACCCGTCGCGACCCTCACCGAGTGGCGCGGGCGGCTGCAGTTCAGCCTCGAGAAACTCGCGCATGAAGCCGGCGAACTGCAGGCCGAGTTGCAGAATCCGCGCCTGCGTTCGCTGACCCGCGACCGGCTGGGCCTGCTCAACCGCGCGACCATCGACCAGGTCAAACGCCTCCGCGAACTGCTGGCGCCCCTGTCAATCCACCAGGCACAGGCCGCGCTCGCCACGCATCTCGCGCTGCAGACCCGCCTGCCTGGCGACCAGGGGCTCACCACCTACTACCAGAACATCCACCGCGACTGGGCCTGGGGCGAGGCCGAGAACGAGGCGACGCTGCGCCTGGTCGGCGGTGCGCTGCCCGGCGTCGAGGCCGTCGACAGCGTGCTGGTGCTCGGCTCGGGCGCGGGCCGCCTCGCCTACGACCTGCACCAGGAATATGCGATCGGCCTGACGCTGGCGCTCGACTTCAATCCGCTGCTCGCGCTGGTGGCGCGCCGCGCGATGGCCGGCGAGGTCACCGAACTGTGGGAGTTTCCGCTGGCACCGCGCACGCTGGCGGACAACGCCGTGCTGCGCGAACTGGTCGCGCCGCAGCCGGTGCGGGAAGGCTTCCAGCTGATACTCGGCGATGCGCTGCGGCCGCCGCTCACGGCCGGCAGCTTCGATGTGATAGTCACGCCGTGGGTGGTGGATATCCTGCCCGAGGATTTCCGCACGCTCGCTGCCCGCATCAATGTCCTGCTCAAGCCGGGTGGCCGCTGGATCTGCTTCGGCTCGCTGTGCTTTGGCCAGCGCCTGGCGAGCCAGCGCTACAGCCTCGAGGAAACGCTCGCCATCGTCATGGACAGCGGCTTTGCCGAGCCGGATGTGCGCGAAGACGAAATTCCCTACATGTGCTCGCCGGCCAGCCGGCATGGCCGGATCGAGAATGTCCTCACCATCGTCGCCGACAAGGAGCGCAGCGTGGCGCCACCGCCGCGCCACCGGGCGCTGCCCGACTGGCTGGTCAACGGCACCCAGCCGGTGCCGCTGCTGCCGGCCTTCGAGATGCAGGCCATGACCACGCGCATCTACGCCTTCATCATGGGCATGATCGACGGCCGCCGCTCGATCCGCGACATGGCCAGGCTGCTCGTCGACCAGCGCCTGATGAGCCGCGACGAAGCCGAACCCGCCGTGCGCAACTTCCTCATAAAAATGCACGACAACCAATAGCGGATAGCGGTGCCGGGTTTGGCTTATTTGGCTTATTTGGCTTATTTGGCTTATTAGCGGCCGTCCCCGGCATTTCTGCGCATAGCGACCGAATAAGCCGGCTGCAAGGCTGCTCTGTCTGGCTGACACTCGCCTGATATGGCCAGGCCACCTCGACAGCACCTTCCGGGCGGCTTCTACCACGTCACGCTGCGGGGCAATCACCGGCAGCAGATCTTCAGTTGCGGTGCCGATCGCGACGCCCTCGAAGACATCGTCGCCGAAGCTGCCAGCCAGACCGATGCCGGCATCCACGCCTATTGCTGGATGAGCAATCACCTGCACATGGTGGTCCGGGTGGCTGACGCGCCGCTCGGACGGCTGATGCAGCGCATGGCTTCCCGCTATGCCCGCTACTTCCAGCGCACGCTGGGCACAACCGGGCACCTGTTCGAGCGGCGCTACCACGCCGGCCTGGTGACGACGGACATGCAGCTGCTGGCCGCGGTCCGGTATGCACACCTCAATCCGGTGCGCGCAGGTCTCGCCAGGGACCCGGCCAGATACCGCTGGTCGAGCCATCGCTGGTATTTGCGGCAGGGTGGACCGGCCTGGTTGCGCACGCAATTCGTGCTGGGCATGTTCGACGATGATCCTCACCGCGCGAGGTCGAGGTATGCCGTGTTTGTGGCGGAAGACGCCACCAGCACTGCTACAGCAGAAAGCGCGACGGCGCCGATGGCCCCGGACACGGACGCCCCGCCCACGCCGTCGGGCCCGCCTCCAGCGGCGGTCACAAGACCTGAGCAGATCGCGCTCGAAAAACTCGTCCAGCAGATCTGCCGCCAGGAAAATGTGGCTGAAGCCGCCCTGCGCAGCCATTCCCGCGACCGGCATCTGGTCCGCATTCGCATCCGCATCGCCACCGAGGCCGTGGCGTCAGGGACAGCCTCGCTTTCAGAGGTTGCGCGGCGCTTCAATCGTCATGTGGCGTCACTATCGAAAGCAATCAACCGACAAGCCAAATAAGCCAAACCCGGCACCCATGCCAAATAAGCCAACTAAGCCAACTAAGCCAAACCCGGCACCGAGATGAGGATTTCGGCGCCGCCGAGGGGGGAGCGCCGGATCTCGACGGTACCGCGATACAAGGCGACGATCTCGCGGACGACGGCAAGGCCGATGCCCTGGCCCGGCACATCGCCGCGCTGGCCCGCGCGGATGCCCCGGCCGAGCACCGCCCCGGTCTGGTCCTCGGGAATCCCCGGGCCATCATCGGCGACGCTGATCCCCAGCGTCGTCGCGCCCTGCATACCCACCGTCACGACGATGCGGCTGTCACACCACTTCCAGGCGTTGTCGAGCAGGTTGCCGAAGATCTCGTAGAGATCGCCCTGCTCCGCCGGATAACTCGCACCATCCTCGACCCGCAGCTCGCAACTGACCGGCTTGTCGCGGTGGATCTTCCGCAGGCTGCCGACGATATCCTCCAGCAGCGGCAGCAGCGCGACCGGCCGTGCAGCCAGGCTGCGCGGCCCGGACGCAGCCGCGCGTCGCAGCTGGTAATCGACCACGGTCTGCATGCGGTCGACCTGCGCACGCAGCGTGGCAGCGTCCGGCTGCCCACCGCCGAGCTCCGTACGCACCACCGCGAGCGGCGTCTTCAGGCTGTGGGCAAGGTCATCCATGGTGGTGCGGTAACGGTCCATGCGCTGCCGCTCGGAACCGAGCAGGATGTTGAGGCCGCGCGTCACACCGGCCAGCTCGCGCGGATAGCTATCGCCGAAGGACTGCTGCCGGCCGGCCTCGATGGCGGCGATCTCGGCAGACATGCGCCGCAGCGGCTTGAGCGCATGGCGGATCGCCAGCCAGAGCGCGACCAGCAACACGAACATGACGCCCGAAAACCAGCCGAGCAGCTGGCGCCTGAAACGGTCGAGCTGTGCCTCGTAGCCCACCAGGTCGGCAGCCGCAAAAACCTGGAAAGCCGGCGTGGCGCCCGGACCGAGTTCCCAGTTGATGCCGAGACCGAACAGCAGCACTTCGCTGCCATCGGGCAACAGTCGGCGCGTGATGCTCCGCTCGCCCGCCTTGAGCGTTGCGCCGGGCGCAAGCTCGAACCCGGCCGCCGAGGGCGAATGCCACAGCGGCAGGCCGGAGCCATCGAGAATTTCGCCATACAGGCCGGAGCCGGGATTGCGCAGGCGTGGCTCGAGCAGGCGCATCGGCACCGACAGGTTGCCGGTGTCGTCCGCCTCGGCGGCACCGATCAGCGCCAGCACCTGCACTTCGAGCTGATCGGCAAGCGCGGCTTCCGCGCTGCGCCGGAACACCAGGTCGAGCACGACAATCGTGATCGCAAACGCGGCGACCAGCATCACCGCGCTCACCACCAGCAGGCGTGTGCTCAGCGAGGCCTTGCTGTCCGCCACCGCCGACACCTCAGCGGGTTTCTAGCGGACGCGGCATCCGATAGCCCTGCCCGCGAATGGTTTCGATGAGACCAAGCTCACGTCCGGGATCGAGCTTGTTGCGCAGACGGGTCAGCAACACCTCGACGACATTGCTGTCGCGCTCGAAATCCTGGTCATAGAGCTGGTCGGTCAGTTGCGCCTTGCTCACCACCTGCCCGGCACGCATGACGAGTATCTCGAGCAGCCGGTATTCAAAGGCCGTCAGCGTCACCGGCACGTCGTTGACGCGCACCTCGCGGGCCTGCGTGTTCATCGCCACCGGGCCGGCACGCAACACCGGTTGCGCGTGACCGGCCGCCCGGCGCAGCAGCGCGTTGATGCGCGCCTTGAGTTCATCGATGTTGAAAGGCTTGACGACGTAATCATCGGCACCGGCGTTGAGTCCATTGACCTTGTCCTGCCAGTGTTCGCGCGCCGTGAGGATCACGACCGGAAACGAGTACCTGGCGGCGCGCAGGCGCTGCACCAGCTCCACGCCCGAGCGATCGGGCAGGCCCAGGTCGACGATGGCAAGCTGCACGGCGAATTCGGCGGCGAAGTACTCGGCCTCGCTGGCGGTGCCGGCCTCATCGACGGTGAAGCCGGCTTCCCGCAGCTTTGCCGCCAGCGACTGGCGCAGGGCGACATCGTCTTCAACTATCAGCAGGCGCATCGGCGAGCCCTCAATCCATTGCACCGGTCGCGGCATCGACCCGGTATTCGCGCACCCGGCCCTCGGCAGTCAGCACGCGGATCCGGTACACGGTGCGCCCCTGCTGGCTGCTGCGTTCGGCGCGCACCACCTTGCCACCGGTGCGCGCCCTGACCATCGCCACCGCCTCGTCCTTGCTGATCGCCTCGGGCCGTGCCGCGGTATTTTCCGTGGCCGGACGACCATTGCCGGCAGGCTTCGACTTCGGCTTCGGCTTCGCCGCGCCAGCCGGCGTGGCCACCAGCAGGGCTGCCAGCAGCATCAGCGCGAGGTTTTTCCGGACCGGAAGTGACATACAAAGCATTGTCGAGGCTGATCCGGATGCTGGCAATGGCAAACAGGCTAGGCGCCCGGACTGAACCGCCACTGAATTCCCGGCAACCGGGCAAGCCCCAAAAGCCAAATAAGCCAAATAAGCCAAACCCGGCACCGTCTTGGGCGACTGGCATAACGCGGGCTGATCAGGCAACCTTGCCGCATGCACCGACTCGACAATTTGTTTGCCAATAACCGTGCCTGGGTTGCGTCCGTCCGCAAGGAAGACCCGCATTTCTTCAGCAAGCTGACGGACCAGCAGAGCCCCGAGTACCTGTGGATCGGCTGCTCCGACAGCCGCGTGCCGGCCAACCAGGTCACCGGCCTGATGCCCGGCGAGGTCTTCGTACACCGCAACATCGCCAACGTGGTCGCGCACGGCGACATGAACTGCCTGTCGGTGATCCAGTTTGCCGTGCAGATACTCAAGATCCGGCACATCATCGTCTGCGGCCATTACGGCTGCGGTGGCGTGCGCGCCGCCTACGAGGACCAGCGCCTCGGCCTCGTCGACAACTGGCTGCGGCACGTGCAGGACGTGGCCATCAAGCACCGTGCCGCACTGGATGAATTCGGCAATGACGAAGCGCGGCTCAACCGCCTCAGCGAACTGAACGTCATCGAGCAGGTTGCCAATGTGTGCCGCACCAATGTGCTGCGCGACGCCTGGGCCAGCGGCCAGCAGGTGACCGTGCACGGCTGGATCTACAACATCACCGACGGCCTGCTGATCGACCTGGATCTCTCCGCCTCCAGCACGAAGGAAGTGCAGGAGATGCAGAGCCGCGCCATGGGCTGAAGCGCCCCGGCGCGGAGGCGCAGCCGCACCGCCTCACTGGCCCGACAGGCAGTTCCGCAGGCGTTGCGACAGCCCCGGTTCAGGCAGCCCGGCCGACTCCCAGGTAACGCGGGCCCGCTCCATCAACTCCGCTGTCGGCAAGGAGACCGGTCCGGTCGCCAGGCTCCGGGTGGCATCGATGACCAGCTTGCCGCCGAGCTTGCGGCCCTGGGCATCCGGCAGCACGGCATGGTCCATCGCGGCCGGAAAGCCGCCGATGACCTGCACATCGCGCGCCGGGTCGACATGCGAGCTCATCACCCAGTCCAGCTCGCTGCGGTCGCGGATATCGATGTCCTCATCGACGATGGTGATGCGTTTGAGCGGCGTGGTCTGCGCCAGCAGCCTGCCGAGCTCGCGCGCGTGGCCGGGCCTGGCTGGCCGCATGGCCACCACCAGATGCGCTGCCCCGCCGCCGAACATCAGATCGATCCAGCAGTCGCGCACCGTGGTCTCGCCGTGATCGTGGCGCAGGGTCTTGAGGATCAGTCCGGCATTGGACAGGCTCTGCAGGGTGGTGCTTTCCGACGGCGGCATCTGGCTGGCGAGACCATAGAAGATGGCATCGCGCCGATGGGTGATTGCCGTGATCCGCGCGACCGGCTTCGGCGCCACCTCGCTCATGTAGCCCGCCGATTCGCCAAACGGACCCTCATCGGCCATCTCGCCGGGCAACACCTCGCCCTCGATGATGATCTCGGCATTGGCCGGCACCAGCAGCGCCGAGGTCCGCGCCTGCACCAGCTCCACCGGCGCCGCCTGCAGGCCGCCGGCCACCGACACTTCATCGACGCCTGGCGCAAGGTTGGCCACCGCGGCGAAGTACACCGCAGGCTCGGCGCCGATCACCCAGGCGATCGGCGCCGGACGACCCGCCGCCAGGTCCGTGCTCGCCAGCATCTGGCCCTGCCGGCCAGGGCTCAGGTTCACGACCACGCTGTGCAGGTCACGCACCATGGTCCGGTAGACGCCCATGTTCTGCACGCCGGTGACGGCATGGCGGTTGACCACGCAGGTGGTGATATAGGGGGCGCGGTCACGGCCCGGCGTCCATACCGGTATCGGCAGGGCATCGAGCCTCGCCTGCGCGCCGGTCAGCACCACCTCCTGGCAGGGGGCAGTCGTCACCCGGACGGGCGCGCGCGGCTCGAGCAGCGCACGCACCCAGTGCTCGTTGATCTCCGCCGGCGCAACGCCCAGCGCCAGCGCATAGCTGTCCACCGAAGCGCCCAGCGCCGCAGTCACCAGCGGAAAAGCCGATCCGCTGAGCTGATCGAAGCGCAAGCCGAAGCGCTGCGATGCCGGCAACCCGTGATACATCCACTTCACCAGGCAGCCCGGCTCCCAGCTGGCATCCACGGCTTGCGACACCCGCTTCAGCAGGCCGCGGGCCTCGGCCCGCGCGAGGAACTCGCGGAAGTCACTGGCTGCCATCGGAACTCTCCGTGCCTGTCATGCCGGCGCTGCGCGCCTCAGGCGCCGGTTTTCGCCCGCCGGCCGAGGATCTGCAGGATCTTCCACGGCGTGATCGGCATTTCGTTGACCGGTTCGCCGAGCGCATTCGCCACCGCATTGGCCACCGCCGGCAGGGTGCAGACGATCGGCCCCTCGCCGACCTCCTTCGCGCCGAAGGGTCCGAAGGGATCGATGCTCTCGACGATGATGTGCTCGACCTCGGGCATCTCGTAGGAACGCGGCAGCCGGTAATCGAGCCGCGAGGGATTCATGACCTGGCCGTTTTCCAGCAGGGTCTGCTCGTACAGCACCTGCGACATGCCGCTGAACACCTGGCCGTCGATCTGGCCCTCGACGATGCGCGGGTTGATGGCGCGGCCCACATCATGCGAGGCGACGATGCGCTCCACGGTCACAAAGCCGGTATCCGGATCGATGCTGACCTCGGCGATCTGCGCACCGAAGGAATAGGCCATCGTGCCGCTTTCCTTCGGCGAGTTGTAGAACCCGCGGCCCATCACGAAGCGCCCCTCGCGGCTGTGCAGGGTGTCATAGACGATCTTCTTCAGCGGGATGGCCTTGTCGGGCTGGCCCTTCGGATACACCTGCCGGTCGCGGAACACCAGCTGTGCGGGCTTCACGCCCAGCCGCGCCGCCGCCAGCACCTCCAGCTGCTTGCGCGCATCGAGCGCGGCAGCTTTCACCGCATTGCCGGTATTGAAAGTGCCGCGCTGGATCAGCGCACCCACATCCAGCGGCACGATGTCCGTATCGCCGGAAATCACCGTGATGTCGGTCGGCCGCGCACCCAGCACTTCAGCGGCGATCATCGCCATCGCGGTGTGCGAGCTCTGGCCCATGTCGGGCAGACCGACGAACAGCGACATGCTGCCGTCGTCGACGATCTTGATGAAGGCCGCCGAGGTGTCGTGCTTGAACACGCCCTTGGCACCCGAGGCCATCGCGCCGACACCGATGCCGATGCCCTTCAGCGGCGGCAGCTTGCCGTACTTGCGCTTCCAGCCGGCCTGCTTCGCGGTCTTCGTGATGCACTCGGCGAGACCGCAGCTGCCAAAGAAGGTGCCGGTCATGCTGGTGTGGCCCTTGGTCACGCCATTCAGCAGATGGAAGTCGATCGGGTC
This sequence comes from Gammaproteobacteria bacterium, assembly GCA_023383705.1. Lineage (GTDB taxonomy): Bacteria > Pseudomonadota > Gammaproteobacteria > Steroidobacterales > SHZI01. Next base: position 10,092 of record JAHDYM010000031.1, read on the forward strand.
CATGCCGAGCTCGCGCGCCAGCGCATCCATGTGCTGGCCGAGGCCAAAGGCCATCTGCGCCAGGCCACCGCCGTGATGGAAGTAGTAGGGAATGTTGTTGGTGTGCACCAGCCGGCCGAGATAGCGGGCCGCCTCGATCTTGTACAGCGAGTGGATGTAGGAACTGGTGAGCGTCAGCACGATCATCTGCGATTCGACGTAGGCGCCGGTATCGAACGTGATGTCGGCCTCGAAGGCCTTGATCCGGCCCGTTTCCGACACGCCGGTGCGGAAGGTGTATTTCACCTCGCCGCCGGCCCGACAGGCGATGAACTCCTCGTCCGCCGTCGCGCGCAGCTTAACCGGACGGCCGGTCTTGCGCGACAGCACCGCCGCGATGAAGTGATGCGGGCGCACCGAGGTCCGCCCGGTGAAACCGCCACCGGTATTCAGGTTCATGATGCGCACCTGGCCATCGCTCAGGCGCAGCGCGCTGGCCAGGCTTTTCTGGAACAGGATCGCGGTCTGGGTGGGCGTGTACATCGAGAGCTTGTCGGGCAGCGACCAGTCGGCGATCGCCACATGAAACTCGGCATAGCAGTTGTGCGAGGCATTCGTGGTGTAGTGATCGGTGCGCACGCGCGCCGAAGTGGCAAAGCCCTGCTCCACATCGCCGAGATCCTGTGCCAGCTGCCAGGCGATGTTGCCCCTGGCCTTGGCGTGGATCAGCAGGGCATCCGGCTCGAGCGCCTCTTCGATGCTGTAGAGCGCCGGCAGCGGCTCGTAGTCCACCTTGATCAGCGCGGCGGCAGCGGCAGCCGTCGCTTCGTCGAGGGCCGCGACGGCGGCAACCTCGTCACCGATGTAATTGACGATCTCGTGGCGGAACAGCGGCTGCTCGATGCCGACGTAGAGATTCGGTGCATCGGCATGGGTGACCACCGCCTTGACGCCCGGCAGGGCCAGCGCCGCGGAAATATCGATGTGCAGGATCCGCGCGTGGGCGTGCGGGCTGCGCACGACCTTGGCGTGCAGCATCCCGGGCAGCACCACGTCATCGGTGAACAGCGAGCGGCCGGTGAGCTTGTGGGCGCCATCGAGCCGGGGCTGGTCGTGCCCGACGACGGCAAAATCGCCTTTTTTAGCCACCCTGCCCGCCCTCCGCCGCCGTGCTGGCCGCCACCACCTTGATGGCCTCGCGCACGGCGATCTTCACCTTGATGTGTCCGGTACAGCGACACAGCGCACCGGCCAGCGCCTCGTTGATGGCTTCCTCGTCCGGGTCGGGGTTCTGGTCGAGCAGCGCCTTGGCGGTCATGATCAGGCCCGGCGTGCAGGCCCCGCACTGCACGGCGCCGTATTCCAGGAAGGCCTTCTGCACCGGATGCAATTCATCCTCGCTGGCCACACCCTCGATGGTGGTTACCGGCCGCTCATCCCATTCGATCGCCAGTGCGAGACAGGACAGCACGGCGCGACCATCCTCGCCCTGCACCGTGCACACGCCGCAGGCGCCGCTGGTGCAGCCGCGCTTGGTGCCGGTGAGCCCGACCTGGTCGCGAATCACGTCCAGCAGGGTATCGTGCGGCGCCACCGGCACCTGATGACGGTCGCCGTTGACGATGAGGGTGATCAGTTGTCTGCTCATCAGTACGGTTCCCTCAGTCGGCGTCCGGCAGTTTCTGCCGGCGCAAATCATTGAGCACACGACGCACGAGCCCGCGCACCAGACGCTTCTTGTAACCCGGCGGCGTGAACAGATTGGTGACCTCGCCCAGATCCTCGCGCGCCGCATCGGCCGCCGCCTCGATGCTGGCCTCGGTCAGCCCCTGCGCCAGAATGATCTGCGCCGGCTTGTGCAGCAGCAGCGGCACGGTGCCAACGGAACCGGCCACCAGCAACAGCGACTTCGGCGCGCGGTTGCTGCCGGTCAGTGCGCCGGCCAGCGTGGCGTAACCATAGTCGAGGCCGGTACGCGCTGCCGCCTTGACGAACACCGAACGCGCACGGCCCGGCGGTATCAGCACCGCCGTGATCAGCTCGCCCGGCAGCAGCGCATTGTTCTCGATGCCATCGTCGCGGTAGAAATCCGCCAGCCGCAGTTCGCGCTCGCCCCGGCTACTGCGCAACAGCACACGGGCGTCCAGCGTGATCAGCGCCGGCACCGAGTCGGCACTGTGTATCGCCCGGCAGTTGGGGGCGGTCTTGATGACGTGGCAGACCTGGCCCTCGGTCTTCCAGCAGGGAATCTGCGAACCGCGCCAGTTCTCGCTCTGGTTGGTGTACCAGCAGCGCGTCGGCAGGCACAGGTTGCCGCCCAGCGTGGCCATGTTGCGCACATGCTGCGAGCCCACGGCCCGGATCGCCTGCGCGAGGCCAGGATGACGCGCCAGGATGAGCGGATGGGTGGCCAGGTCCGTGAGCCGTTCGCCGGCGCCGATGCGCAGCGTGCCGGCGGCATCGACGCTGACACCGGCAAGTTCCGGCAGCTCGCGCACACTGAGCAGCGCGGCCGGGCGTTCCAGACGCAGCTTCAGGTTGATGAGCAGATCGGTGCCCCCGCCCAGCACGGCCGCATCATTGCCGATGCGATCGAGCGTGGCCAGGGCCTCGTCGAGGCTCGCCGGGCGGTGATACTCAAACGGTGGCAATTGCACCCCGGGATCTCCAGCATGGTGACGATCGCCGTCCAGGGCACATGCCACCCTTGATGGCGATCGTTCGGCTTCGGTTCAGCGTGGGAGTGTACTTGATGCATGCATCGGCGTTAGATTAGTCATAACCACCTGCAGGACGCACCATGATCAAGTCAGCCCGAATCCTTACCCTGTTCTTGCTCGGCACCCTTGCCGCCGGCACGGCATTCAGCGACACCGCCGAGATCGACCAGCGCGTACAGGCCGCCACCGACATGCTCAACGACCTGCAGCGCATCCCGGAACGGGCCATCCCCCCCAATTTGCTGAACAGCGCCTACGCCGTGGCGGTCATTCCCAACGTGGTCAAGGGGGGATTCTTCGTGGGCGGCAGCTATGGCCGCGGCCTGATGATGGTCAGGCATCCGGACGGCAGCTGGAGCAATCCTTCACTGATCCGGCTCGGCAATCTCAGCCTCGGTTTTCAGTTCGGCGTACAGGGCGCCGACCTGGTGCTGGTCTTCAAGAACCGGCGCGGCGTCGACAACATCGCCAGAGGCAAGTTCACCCTCGGTGGCAGCAGCTCGGTCTCGGCCGGCCCGGTCGGTCGTACCGCACTGGCCATGACCGACGGCGAGTTCAAGGCGGAGATCTACAGCTACGCGCGCAGCCGCGGCCTGTTCGCCGGCGTGGCGATCGACGGCGGCGCCATCACCATCGACCACGAAGACAACGCCGCGTGGTATGGCAGCGAGGAAATGGGCGCCAGCAGCCGCATCTTCAGCGACACCAGCCTGCCCACCCCGGCATCCGCCAAACCGCTGCTCGCCGCGCTGACCGAAATGGCGCCGGCCCTGAACTGGCGCGACAGCGCAGCAGCTGCGCCCGCCACGCCACCCGCCGCCGCACCGGCAGCCGGCGGCCAGACCTACCCGGTCGAGGACAGCGCACCGGAAACGAAGTTCTGAGATCTGCGTTCTGAGCAGGGCCCGTCCGGGAACAGGTAGAGTGCATATAAGACGTCGGTGAGCCCGCGGGGCCTGTCTCAGCCTGGGTCGGATGGCGTGGTCCGACATGGAGGCGATTGCTGGAAGCCACCGCTCGCTCGCATTGCCTGAAAGTGCCGGATGACGTCGGCCATGCCTGCCACCGCCTCCAGCCTGGCACGCAGGCTTAACGAGCGGAAGTAGCGCAGTTGCGACAGGTTGTGCTCCGCCCAGGCCGCTTCCTGTGCAGCCAGCCTCTCATCGCTCATGTTCGTCATCCTGTTGAAGCAGGCACTCAGGCCCGGCTCGATCTCTCCGATCAGTGCGGCTTCATGCTCCTGATCAAAGTCGAAGGGCTCGGTCACGAAGAGGTCGATCGGGGTTTCCGCGTGACGGGGACTCTGCATCTGGAATACCACCATGTTCTTCTCCCGGATCCAGTTCTCGCGCATCCTGGCGTCCGCAAAGTGCGCCGCCGGGACCGGGGCAGTCGGACGATAGCCTAGCGATTCAAGGGCTGCGATGGCGCGCCGGAGATTCTCCGGCTGCATCTGCAAAACCAGGTCCAGGTCGAAAGTGACCCTGCCGTAGCCGTGTGCCGCCACGGCAAGGCCGCCCACGATCAGGTAACGGACATCCGCGTCGCGTAAGACGCCAGCAATGGCCACCAGACTTGCGATTTTCACCGGTCGATTATGGCATGCGCTGACCGTTCGGCGGGATCTGATGCGACGCCATGAATCCCTACCTTGACCAGGCATTTGTGCAGTGCAGACCCGGTGGCAGGCGGACTCACCAGGGCGCAGGCCAAACGGCGCATTCTGGAGCTGGCCCGACCTGCTCCCCGTGAATAGTACGCCGTAGACTTGGAGTCCGCCCCAACGAGGAGCGGACGATGCGAGGCAAGCGAGCGACGACGGAACAGATCATTGCGGTGCTGAAGGAAGCTGAGGCCGGGGCGAAGCCCAAGGACCTCTGCCGGAAGCACGGGATCTCGGACCAGACGCTGTACAACTGGAAGGCGAAGTACGGCGGGATGACGGTATCGGAGGCCCGCCGGCTGAAGGACCTGGAGCAGGAGAACGGCCGGCTGAAGCGGTTGTTGGCCGAGGCCGAACTGGACAAGGCGGCGCTGAAGGATCTCCTGGGCCGAAAATGGTAGGCCCGCAAGCCCAGCGCCAGGCGGTCCAGGTGCTGATGACGGAACGCCAGTTTGGCGTGACGCGGTCTTGCGGGCTGGTGGGGATCTCGCGGTCGCTGTACGGCTACCGAAGCCGGCGGCCGGTCAGTGCCGAGTTGCGGGAGCGGATCGCCGAGATCGCGGCCGAGAAGCGCCGCTACGGTTACCGGCGGGTCTATACCCGACTGCGTCGGGAAGGCTGGGTGGTGAACAAGAAGCGCGTGTACCGACTGTATCGGGAAGCGGGCTTAACGGTGCGCCGGCGGAAGCGCAAGCGGATCGGCCCGGTGGAAAGGCACCCGTTGCCGAAGCCGGTGGCACCGAATGTCAGCTGGTCGATGGACTTCATCAGCGACGGGCTGAGCGATGGCCGGCGCTTCCGGTGCCTGGCCATTGTCGATGACTTCAGCCGGGAGTGCCTGGCGATCGAGGTCGACACCTCGTTGCCCGGCAAGCGCGTGGCAGCGGTCCTGGATCGTCTGGCCGCGGATGGCGGCCTGCCGGAATCCATCACCGTGGATCACGGTCCCGAGTTCGACGGCTGGGTGCTGGACGAGTGGGCGTACCGCAATCACGTCCGCCTGGCCTTCATCCGACCTGGCAAGCCGAACGAGAACGCCTACATCGAGAGCTGGAACGGCAAGTTCCGGGACGAGTGCCTGAATGATCACTGGTTCACCAGCCTGCAACACGCTCGCCAGGTTATCGCGGCCTGGCGGGTGGAATACAACACGGAGCAGACCCACAGCTCGCTCGGCGACATCACCCCGGCGGAGTTCGTCGCGGCGTATCGCCAGCGAGCCAAACAGACAGTATCTTTAACCGCGGACTCTAAGTCGGGGCCGGACTAAATCGGGGAGCAGGTCGGGCCAAGTCACTGCCAGCAACTACGCGCAAGCTCCAATCCGCCCCCGGGCACGGATTTGCCGGTAATGCCGTGGTTGATCTAATCAATGTCCTGATTGAACAACGCTGCGCGTTGACGATTCGTCGGCTCACCACCTCCGCCGCCGACAATGACGCAGCAACCGAACCTTCTGTCTGCCCCCCAAACACCAGCGCTCTCGATCGTTACGAACGCCCCTTGCGAATCGCGAGGTACCCGCCAAGGCCAATCAAGCCCAACGGTATCACCACACCGCACACCACAGCGGCCCACCATGAAAACGCTGGCCTACCATAGATGCCTCGTTCGGCACCAATCTTGCCGCCGTACATCGAGAGCGCCGAACCGGGCTCGGCCGCTAGGCTTGTGTAGCCCAATGGCACAATCAGTCGGTCGCTGTAATCGATGTAATCCGGGGCCGAAGCGGCTGCATGAATCTCTTGGACTCGATATTCAAGGAAAATTGCAGGCAGAACCGTCGCCACCGCCACGATAAGCCATGCCAAGCCAGCCGAGCGTCGCGTCATGACACCTAATCTCGCGGCCCAAGGTAGTGTTGTGTCGCGAACCTGTCAGCACAAAGCTCATTATTGAAACATCCACCGCCACCAAAGATCTTTGCCACATGACCAGCTTCATGCCAAACAGTAAACAAAGCGAACTTGGACGGAATGGCAATGGGTGTTCCATATCCCGTCACACCTGTCGGATACGCTGCAAAGGCCGAGATTTCAACGTATCCAAGAGCATGGGCCTTCCCGGCAACACCGCTCCATTCTATTCCGAACTTTGATGACTGGTCGTGGGCAAAACCTAAGGCGTCACTCAGGGTAGAAAACTCTACGTGCTGCCCACGGGCGTTCTCCAAGACATAGGTGTCGTATCGGTTTTTTATGGGCCACATTAACTCTGGACCTTCCTGGTCACGATATTCAGCAATTGCTGAGTCAATTATCCCCTTACGTTCTTCGGCAGCGATTTCCTTGATATCGTCACGCTCTCCTGTTCGCTGTGAGCCACCACCAGAAGACATTTCTCCGAACGCCTGCACAAATGCCGCAGTCACCGCCCCATTCGCAAACTTCCCACCCCCGATCTTCGACACCGTCCCGCCCAGCACCGCCGCACCGATCACGCGCTGCACTCGATTGCCCATCTGCCCGAACTTGCTGCCGTAGCCACTCGTCACCCCGGCCGCCAGAAACGCGGCACCAAACTTGCCGCCCTGCGCCGCACCCAGCGCACCCTGTATCAACCCGTGCACCGCCGCACGGGCCAGCTCGTGACCAAAGTTCCCGACAGGACCAAACATGTCCCCGACGCCCGCCGCCGCGGCCATCGATGCCACACTGAACAGCGCACCTTGCAGACCGCCCTCCATGTAGCCGTCCACCGCTATCAACAGCGCCCCGACCGGTGGGTAAAAGAACGACACGATCGATCCCACTATACCCAGCAGCCCGTGCCCGCTCGGATCCGTATAACTCAGCGGGCTGTTGCCTACATACGCATACCGGTCAAAGCCCTGCGTGCTCTCCGGGAACTGTATCAGCGGATCAGCCGACAGGAAACGACCCAGCTCCGGGTCGTAGACCCGGCCGTTCATGTGGATCAGGCCGAGCTTGTCCAGGTGCTCGTGACTGTTATAGCCCCGGGGCAGCAAGGTCAGCGTCGCGGGCAGCAGCTGGACAAAGCGCCGCCCTTTGGCGACCATGCGCCCGGCACAAGGACGGGGCAACCTGCATGGACATCAGCAACCCACACAATCTGCTCGCACCACGACTGCCGGATAGCGAGCACAAATTCGGCATCCGCGTCGGACTGCCGGCCGCCGACCCGCTGCGCGACGTGCTCGGCGCCGACTGGCATCGCGAGCACTGGTTTGCGAGCGCCGGCGAACGCGATGCGGCCCTGCGCGAGATGGCCCGTCGCCATCCGTTCAGCCGGAACGGCGACACGCCGAGCATCCGCCTCGAAACGATCCAGCGCTGAACAGCCCGACGATGCGGCACCATTGGCTGGGCCTTGCCAGTGCCCTGGCAGCGCTGGCCATTGCCGGTACCGGCAATGCGGCCGAGCGACGGGCGCCCGAGGAAATCATCGTCACCGCCACCCGCTACCCGGTGACGGTGCTCGAACTGGCCGGCAATACCGCCCGTCTCGATGTCGAGCGGCTCGAACTGCTGAACGCCACTCATATATATGAGGCGGGCACGCAGATTCCCGGCACCTGGATCACCCGCGGCAACGGCCAGGAGAGCATCACCGCCATCCGCTCGCCGGCCCTGACCGGACCGGGTTCCTGTGGCAGCTTCCTGTTCCTGGAAGACAGTCTCGCCATCCGGCCCACCGGCTTCTGCAACGTCAACGAGACCTTCGAGATGTTGTCGGAACTGGCCAGCGCGATCGAGGTGATCCGCGGACCGGCCTCGGCACTCTATGGCTCGAACGCCGTGCACGGCACGCTGAACGTGCTGCTGCCGGAACCCGGCACGGATCTGCTGCAGGTCAGTGGCGAAGCCGGGCCCGACAGCTTCATGCGCGGCAAGCTGCTCTGGGGCCAGAAGGCCGGCGATGGCGAGGGCGTGGTCGGCGGGCTGCTCTACGACCACGACGAGGGCTTTCGCGACTCGGCCGGCTACAGCCAGGCCAAGGGGTTTCTGAAGGTCGGCACCGGGCTCGCTGGCGGCCAGCTCGAACTCGGCCTCGCCGGCACCGTGCTGGACCAGGACACGGCGGGCTTCATCTACGGCGAGAACGCCTACCGGGATGAAGCCATGCGCCGCACCAACAGCAACCCGGACGCCTATCGCAAGGCCAACAGCCAGCGCCTCAACGCCAGCTGGCAGCCGGATGCCAACAGCGCTGACGCCGGCTGGACCCTGCTCGGTTTCCTGCGTCGTTCGGACATGGATTTCCTGCAGCACTTCCTGCCCGGCCAGCCGGTGGAGAAGAACGGCCAGACCAGCGGCGGTGCCACCCTGCTCCGTTACACGACGCTCGGGCGGGCACGCATCACGGCCGGCTTCGACACCGAGATCGCCAATGGCTGGCTGAAGGAAATCCAGGCCAGCCCGGATACCGGCAACCGGCCGCAGGGACGGCACTACGACTACGACGTGTGGCAGTACCTCGCCTCGCCCTACGCGCAGGCCGAGCTGCCGCTCGATGAACGCTGGACGCTGAGCGGCGGCCTGCGCTACGAATGGCTGCGCTATGACTACGACAACCGGATGCGGGACGGCAACACCCGCGACGATGGCACGGCCTGCACACCGCCCTGCCTGTACAACCGCCCGGCCGACCGCAACGATGACTACACGACCCTCGCGCCGAACATCGGCCTGTTGCTGCAACTGGATCCGGGCAACTCGCTGTACCTGAGCCTGACGCGCGGCTTTCGCGCCCCGCAGGCGGCGGAACTCTATCGCCTGCAGGCCGGGCAGAGCGTGGCCGATCTCGATTCGGAAACCATCGACAGCGTGGAACTCGGCTGGCACCACCGGAGCGCAAACCTCGAGCTGTCGGTGGCGGCCTTTGCCATGCACAAGGATGACTACATCCTGCAGGACTCGAACCGCTACAACGTGAGCAATGGCGAAAGCCGGCATGTCGGTGCCGAGCTGGACATGGAGATGCGCAGCGACAAGGGACTCTACGCCGGGCTCGCCGCCACCTGGGTGAAGCAGACCTATGCCTTCAGCCAGCAGATCGCCGGCGGCGAGACCATCACCTCGGGCAACGACATCGACACGGCGCCGCGCACGCTCGGCAGCCTGCACCTCGGCTGGTCAGCCGATCGCTGGCTGGCGGAGATCGAGTGGCTGCACCAGGGCCGCTATTACCTGACTGCCCAGGAAAACCAGCGCTACGCCGGCCACGACCTCTTCAACCTGCGCACGAGCTGGTCGATCAACCGCAACTGGCAGCTGACGGCGCGCATCAACAACCTCAACGACACGCTCTACGCCGATCGCGCCGACTACGCCTTTGGCGAGTACCGCTACTTCCCCGGCCACGACCGCGAGCTGTTCCTGGAACTGAGCTGGCAGCGCTGAGGCCTTCGCCTCAGGACCAGCGCGACCAGTCGCCGCGATTCTCGACGACGTGGAACAGCGCGGCGATCACGCGCCGGTCGAACTGCGTGCCGGCACCGCGCAGCAACTCGGCCAGCGCATCGTCCATGGACATGCCCTGCCGGTAGGCGCGCGCGCTGACCAGCGCGACGAAGGCATTGGCGACCGAGAGTATCCGCCCCGGCAGGCTCATCTGTTCCTCGGTCAGGCCGCGCGGATAGCCGCTGCCGTCGAGGCGCTCCTGCTTCTGCGCGATCATGTCGAGCACCGGCCCCTCGAAGTCCAGTCCCTTCAGCAGCTCGATGCTGTAGTCGACATGCTTCTGCAGCAGCTCGCGGTCGGCCGAGGTCAGCGGTTCGGTCTTGGTCAGCAGGTCGCCCGGCAGCATGATCTTGCCGATGTTGGCCAGCGTCGCCGCCAGCCCGAGCGTCTCCTGCTCGTCGACCGGCAGGCCGAGTTCGCGCGCCACCGCCTGCGCCACCTCGGTCATGCGGTTGGCGTGATGTGCCGACCAGGGATCGTGGAGGTCGACCGCATCGGAGAGCGCGCCGACCAGGCGGCGCAACATGTCGGCGTGATGCTGCTCGGCCAGGCGCAGGTCGGTGACATCGCTCAGCACCAGCAGCACCAGCTGCCGCCGCTCGCCGATGCGCTCGACGGGAATGAAGCTGGCCTGGTAACTGCCCAGCGTGGAACCGAGCTGCAACTGCATCACACGCTGCAGCGGCACGCGCTGCCGGCGCGCCTCCTCGCTGAGCGCGGCGATCTCGGCGGCCATGTTGGCGCCGAAGATCGCGCTGATCCGGCTGCCGATCATGCCGGCGATGCTGGTCTTGACGGCATTTGCCGTGGCCTGGTTGGTGAACACCACTTCCTGCTCGCGGTTCATGAGCACGGTGAGCACGTCGATATTGTCGGTAACGGTATGCAGCAGGTCGGTCTGCTTCTGCAGCTTGGCCGCCTTGCTGCGCAGCTCCTCGGCCTGGTGCCGCGCGCGCACGCTGCTGCCGTGACGCCATGCCGCCACGGCGAGTGCCGCGATGCTCAGCAACAGCAGCGACAGGGTGGCGAGCAGGAAGCGCCGGCGTTCATCGGCCGTGCTCAGCGCATCGCGGGCGTTGATGCCCTGCACCAGCACCCAGGGCTCGCCGACCGATTGCAGCCCGCGGATGCGCCGGCTCACCTGCAGCACGGGCACGCCGCGATAGTTGTCGAGGCTGACGAATCCGCCCGGCGCCAGCACTGCGGCAACCTCGGCGATGTCGGTGCGCTCGAGCGGCAGGCTGCGGCGCAAGGGCGCGCCACCGTCCCGGGTCGGCGAGAGGAAGACGATGGTGTCGTCCTGGCGCGCGACCAGCAGGGTTTCGCTGTCCTCGATGAACGAGGGACCGCGGCCGAGCATCGGATACAGCTCCTGTTCGGCGCTGCGCACGCCGATCAGCACGCCGTTGGGCGGGCCACCGCCCGCCAGCGAACCGGACACGGCGCCCACCGCCACCGCAATCACCACGACCGGACGATCCTCGGCGTCGAGACGCAGATCGACGAGCGTGCTGCCCGGCTTCGCCAGCGCGCCGCGCATCACCTCGCCATAGCTGTCGGCGAGGCCGCGCAGGCCCGGCGTGACCACGACCGGACGCAGCCCGGCATCGAGCAGGGCCAGGCCGTAGCTGAGCGAGCGCGGCAGATTGGCCGGCACGCGCGCCGCGGGCTCGGGCATATAGCCGCTGCGCTCGGCCGCCGCCAGCAACAGGTTGCGCAGATAGGCCTGCTGCGCCGACTCGGCCTCGACCGCATCCGGCGCAGTCTGCTGGCGCGCACGCATCAGTTGCCACAGGTAGAGCTGCAGGGAGGCGTTGTTGGCGAGTTCGGCCAGATCACGCTGGTCGGCGGCCAGCGCCCGGGCCAGCGCATCGGCCTTGCTGTCGGCCACCAGCCCCAGCCGTGTCTCCCACTGCAGCAGGTCGCGCTGCCGCTCGCCTTCGATGTAGAAGTTGATGAGCAGTCCGCCGGCTCCCACCAGCGCCACCAGCACGAGGATGGCGGCGGTCACGGACCGGCGGATATTGCGCTGCTCGCTCATGGCGCACGCGGAACGTGAATCCACCACCGGGATTCGTTGATGGAGAAGACCGGCGCGTAGTGCACGACATCCCGGTGCGACATCACCGTCTGCACCTGGTTGTCGAGGATGAAGACTTCGGCACCGCTGGCGACGGCCAGCACGGCGTGCGGCACGCGCAGGTTGGTGTCCTGCACGATCACCAGGCGCAGGTCCTCGTCGGGCAGGCCGAGCCAGCGCAGCGAAAAGAACTTGGTGATCGCGTAGTCCTCGCAGTCGCCACCGTTGTACAGGAACTCGCGCGGCACGGCCCAGTAGTCCTCGACCCCGTAGTTGGGCAGGTCGAGCACGTAGTCCTTGCCGTTGGCATAGCGGTTGACTGCCCTGAGTTGCTCGCGCACCGGCAGCCCGCGGGTCCGGTCGATGAACCGCCGCCACTCCGCCAGGTGACAGCGGTTGATCAGCCGCGAACTGCACTCGCCGTCCTGCAGCCCATCGGCCAGATGCCGCTCGACGACGCGCAGCCACTGCGGAAAGTCGGCCAGCCGCTGCTGGGGCTCCTGGACATAGCCGAACAGGTCGGCCGGGAAGGCCATCGCCGGACCCTGGCCTGCGCCGAGCAGGCAGACGGCCAGCAGGCGCAGTATCGCTTTGACAGAAGCGGGCATGGTTAATTTGAGCTGTGGATTGTCATCAAGTAAGGTGTACAAGTGTTTGCGACTAGAACAAAAAGGATTATGGAAAGCAAGCTGTTACGCCGATGGTCACCGGTCCCGCTGCTGGCCCTGCTGCTCACCTGCAATCCGCTGCTGGCCGATCAGCTGCAGCAGGACTTCGACGCGGCCCTGCAGGCCATCGACCAGAACCAGTTGCGCACGGCCCGCGAACGGCTCACGAGCCTGCTGGCCACCAACCCGAGCCTGAGCCGCGCCCGCCTCGAACTGGCGCGCGTCTACTACCTGTCCCAGGACTACACGAAGGCGCGCGAGGAAGCCCAGCGCGTCGCCGATGATCCGAACACGCCGCCGGCCGTGCGCGCGACCGTGCTGGCCTTCCTGGCACAGATCGATGCCGACCAGAAGCAGAACATGGCGCGGCACCAGTGGACGCCCTCCATCTATGCCGGACTGATGTTCGACTCCAACGTCAACGTCGGTCCCTCGCGCGACATCATCGACATCAACGGCATACCCGGCTTCGTGCTGCCGGACTCGCAGGAGAAGGACGACTATGCGCTGGTGCTCAGCCCGGGCATTGCGCACACATGGAACCCGGGCAAGCGTTTCGATGCCGGCGAACAGCAGGGTTTCTTCCTGTGGCAGAGCCAGGCCAACGGCTACTGGCGGGGCTATGCCGATGAAGACGATTACAACCTCGGCATCCTGACCCTGCGCACCGGCCCGGCCTGGGTGGTACCGGGACGCTGGCGCGCGGGCATCGGCCTGCAGGGCGACCAGATCTTCCTCGGCGGTGACAACCTCGCCTGGTTCACCAGCCTGAACCCCAACATCAGCTGGGAACTCGGCCCGGCCACCGAAGTGACGCTGGATGGCATCGCGACTGACCGCCGTTATCACGACAACGAGGAAGACGGCCGCGACGGCCTCTACCTGAGCGCGAACGCCATCGTGACCCACTATTTCCGCAACCGGAGCATCGGCGTACAGGCCGGCATCGGCTACGCGGACTTCGATGCCGACGATGATCGCTTCGGCTATGACACGCCGGACCTGATGCTCGGCGTCATCGTCGAAACCTGGCAGGGCGGCTCGGCATACGCGCGGGTGAATTTCCGCAACTACGAATTCGATGGCCCCGAACCGGCGCCGTTCGCACCGGCTGTGCGCGACGAGGACGAAGTGCGGCTCAGCCTCGGCTTCCAGCACGAGTTCAGCGGCGAAGTCCTGCAGAACTGGATACTGCTTGGCAGCTGGGTGCATACGGACAACGATTCGAACATCGGCATCTATGAGTACGACCGCGACGTCGTCAATCTCGGCATGGCGCGGAATTTCTGAGTCGCGCAGGCAGGCTGCCGGATTATGAAAAATGTGACGCAGATCACGGAACCATATCGATACAGTGATCTTCGACACGATCTGGTGTAGAAAGAGTCATACCGGTCCACGCAGGACCGGCAAGAAACATAACGAGGGCAAACCGCGCGACAGCGGTACCCCGGGGAAGCAGCAGCATGAAGACCTTCAGGCTTTTGACCATCCTGTTGTGCGCATCGCCACTGATGGCGGGCGCAGCCGAGACAGCCAGTGCAGGCACGGTGCAGTCGGACGCGGATTGCGCCGCCCTGCTCGAACGCTGGGCGACCGATCCCAAGGCCGCACCGAAGGCCGTCATCAATGCCTGCAAGGACCAGCTGGCACAGTCTGCCGCCCTGCCCGTCGCCGCAACGGCACCGATCGCAGCCACTGATCCCTGCGCCGGGCCGGGCGCTGCGGACTCGGTACTCTGCTGGGGACCCTGGGCCAGCGTGGCACCGGCTGCGGGCTTTCGCGATGATCCTGCGCAGCCCCCGATTCCGGATCGCGAGATCTGCGATGCGCGCACCGAACAGTGCCAGCCGCTGCTGGCAGCCAGTCCGCCACCCGAGCCACCGCTCGGCAGCTGCGCGCCCGGCACCCCCTGCGGCTTTGCCACGGTCGTGGCCGGCACCAGCAGCAGCGATGATGCCGAGGACACCACCTTCGCCCGCTTCGACATGGCCAGCGACGGCAGCCAGTTCACGGTCTCGCCTGAAGGCGGCGCAGCGATCGATTCGGTCAGCGGCATGACCACCAGCGTGACGCCGCGTGACGACGGCTACGAAACCATGCGCGCCAACGGCCGCGCCGGCGACGAGCAGTCGCGCCTCGCGGCACGCGTGGTGCGCGATGGCGAGGACCAGGTCGAACTGGCGGCCGACGTCTGGAGCCATGGCAATCGCAGCACCCAGGCGGCCCAGTCCGGCTACTTCGCCTGGGGCACCGCCACCAGCCAGGCGGGGCTCGATGCGCTGAATGCCGGCAACGTCAGCGTGAATTTCAGCGGCCCGATGTCCGTGGACAAGAACACGACCGCCGCCATGACGGTCGACTTCGGCACCAACCCCACCTGGACCGGCAACTGGACCAACCCCGCCTACAGCTTCGGTGCCGGCGGCGTGGTCACCGGTGCCGACCTGATCTCCCTGCCGGAGCAGTTCACCGAAAACGTGGTCGCTGACCAGAGCTTCGTGCAGGGCGTGCTGCTGGGTGAGCCGGGCGGCGCACGCGGTATCGCGCACATCATCGACGTGACCCTGTCGGAACAGGGCCGCATCAAGGACGTGGGCCTGTTGCGCGACGTGGTGGCAGGTCCCACGGCCCAAGTGACCGGATCTCCCTGAGCGTACCGACCAACGAGAGCTTGATCATGAACACACGCAATATTTCCCGCTTCGGCCTGTTGCTGGCGCTCGCCCTGGCCGGCAATTCGCAGGCTGCCACCCTGACGCTGAAACCCGCGGACGGGATGACCGTCGTCGGCGATGTGATACAGGTCGGACAAGGCGGTACCGTCGAACTGGACCTGCAGCTCGTCCTGGCAAGTGGCGATGCCCTGCCGGGCCATTACGGTGGCGAGATCCTGGTGAGCTACGACTCGCGTTACTTCGACTTCAACGGCTTCACGCCCGATGGCACCAGCTATTTCTGCGATCCGCTGCCGCCGGCCGGCTGCGCGCCCATCGTGAGCACCACCGGCTTCGATGAAACCGTGCGCTTCGGCTTTGAAAACGCCTACAACACCAATGTGGCCGGCACCCTGAGCTTCACCGCAACCGCGCCGGTGGGCACGACGGCCGCGCTGGGACTCGCCGACGCGGATGATTTCTTCGGCACCTTCCTGCTCTATGACCGCGGCCTCGCACCCTATGAGGGGCTGCAGTTCAGCGGTGCCAGCGTTGCCGTGGTGCCACTGCCCGCCAGCGTGTGGCTGCTCGGCACCGCCGTCGCGGCGCTGGCGGCCCGTCGCCGCTTCCGCCACACCACCGGCTGAGGCCGCGTTCGCATGCGGGCCAGCGTACTGGCCCTCACGCTGCTGCTGAACACGGCGGCGCTGGTCGTGCCAGCACTGGCCGCACCAGCACCGGCCGCACCAGCCGGGGATCCGGCCTGGCACATCCCCCTGCGGCCGGCAAGCGCCGGCGAATCGCAACGTCCTGAAGCCCTGCGCCTGCGCGAGGCGCTCGCCCATTACCGGGCGCTGGCCGCCAGCGGCGGCTGGCCTGAACTGCCGGCCGGGCCGACCCTGCAGGCCGGGCAGCGCGACGCGCGCGTGGCCGGGCTCCGCGATCGCCTGCGCCGCAGCGGCGATTTCAGCGGTACGCCGGCCACCGCCGACGCCTGGTTTTTCGACCTGCCCACGGCGCAGGCACTGCAGGCCTTCCAGCGCCGCCACGGCCTGCCCGACTCCGGCCAGCTCGACGAGCGGACACGCAGCGCGCTCAACGTGCCGGTCGAGGCCCGCATCGCGCAGTTGCAGGCCACGCTCACCCGCTGGAACTGGCTGCCGGATGATCCCGGCCCGCGCCATCTGTGGATCAACATCGTCACGGGCACGCTCGAAGTCATCGACCACGGCGAGACGGTCCTGCAGATGCGCGTCATCGCCGGGCATCCCAGCCGGCCCACGCCGAGCTTCCAGGACACGATCCGGCAGATCATCGTCAATCCGTCCTGGTCCGTGCCGCACACCATCGCGGTCGAGGATCTGCTGCCGGCCCAGCAGGCCGATCCCGGTTTTTTCCAGCGGCTCGGCATCCGGGTCCTGCAGGGCAGCCGCGAACTGGATGCGCGCCGGATCGACTGGCAGCGCCTCGGCCCGGAGCGCTTCCCCTACCGGCTGCTGCAGAAACCCGGCCCCCTCAACAGCCTCGGCCGCTACAAGCTGGTGATGGACAATCCCTGGGATATCTACCTGCACGACACGCCATCGCGACGGCTCTTCGAACTCTCCAGCCGCACCCTGAGCTCCGGCTGCATCCGGCTGGAGCAGCCGGAAGCCCTGCTAAAGCTGTTGCTGGGCGGGACGCCCCTGCCGGCCGGCACGACCGACGGGCACACCACCCGGAGCATCAGGCTGGACCAGCCGGTGCCGGTCTACATCGTCTACCTGACATCGTGGGTTTCACCTACAGGCGAGGTGAATTTCCGGCCAGACGTTTACGGGCGGGATGCCGGGCTGCGATAATGCGCGGCTCGCGAAGCTGATTCCTCGAGGAACCCCAAGATGGCAGAACCAAAGCTCAGCGCACCTGCGGGCGGCGCCAAGATCACCATCAGCAACGGCAAGCTGACGGTCCCGAACAACCCGATCATCCCCTTCATCGAGGGCGATGGCACCGGCCCCGACATCTGGCGCGCCTCGGTACGCGTCCTCGATGCCGCGGTGGCCAAGGCCTACGGCGGCAAGCGCAAGATCCACTGGCTGGAAGTCTTCGCCGGCCAGAAGGCCTACGACAACTACAACACCTGGCTGCCCGACTCCACGGTCGAGGCCTGCCGCGAGTACCTGGTGTCGATCAAGGGCCCGCTGACCACGCCGATCGGTGGCGGCATCCGCTCGCTGAACGTCGCCCTCCGCCAGCTCCTCGACCTCTACGTCTGCCTGCGCCCGGTGCGCTGGTTCAAGGGCGTGCCCTCCCCGGTCAAGAAGCCGGA
>JAHDYM010000032.1 GCA_023383705.1 Gammaproteobacteria bacterium
CTCAGGGTTTCGATGGTGATGTTCTGGTTGGTGTAGATGCAGATCCGGCCGGCGATCTCGAGGCTCTTGCGCACGATCTCGGTGGCGCCGAGTTCCGAGTTCTCCAGCAGCGCGCGGGCTGCAGCCTGGGCGAAGGGGCCGCCAGAGCCGATCGCCATGAGGTCGTCCTCCGGCTCGATCACGTCGCCGTTGCCGGACACGATCAGCGAGCGTTCCAGGTCGGCGACGCACAGCAGGGCCTCGAGGCGCCGCAGGCGCCGGTCGGTCCGCCAGTCCTTGGCGAGTTCGATGGCTGCCCGGCTCAGGTTGCCGTACTGCTCGAGTTTGCCCTCGAAGAGTTCAAACAGGGTGAAGGCATCCGCGGTGCCACCGGCGAAGCCGGCCAGCACCCGGCCACCCGCCAGCCGGCGGACCTTGCGCGCGTTGCCCTTGACGATGGTGTTGCCGAGAGTCACCTGGCCGTCGCCGCCGACCGTGACCGAACCGTTTCTGCGCACCGATACGATGGTGGTGCCGTCGAACTGCTGCATCGCTGCGCCGCCCCGGAATGCTGATGGACATTGCTAGATGAGGGCGGCCTGGCGAAACACAAGGGCCAGAACGGTGGGAGCGCCTTCAGGCGCGATTCGGGAAGGAAATAGCCCCTGAATGCGCTCCCACGCCAGCAAGAGGGCTTACTCCGCTGGTTTGCCCTGACCGGGGCCGTGCTGGTGCCGGTCCTTGTACTTCTGGCGCATTTCCTGCTTCATCTGCTCGCACTTTTCCGGGTCAGCCTTGCATTTGGCCTTCATCTCGTCACGGCGTGCGCGCATTTCCTGCTTCATCTGCTCGCATTTTTCCGGATCCGCCTTGCACTTCTCCTGCATCTCGGCCCGCTTCGCCTTCATCTGCTTGCGCTGCTCCTGGCACTTCTCCGGGTTCTCGGCACAGAAGGCCTTGCGCCTGGCACGCGCCTCCTCGCACTTGCCGGGGTTTTCCTTGCAGAACTCGCGTCCCGGTTTGGGTGGGACAGTGGTGTCCTCGGCCTGCAGGGCGGCGGCACCGAGGAACAGGCTGGCGGCGGTAACGATCAGGAAGGCGGGTCGCATGCGCATGATGGGTCTCCTGGTGATCTCTGCGAATCGTGGTGCTCTTGCTGTCTGTAACGCCTGATCAGGCCACCGGTTGACAGAGGCTGCCGCCGGTTAACCAGCTGCTCAGGCCTTCTTCCGCCGGGCCCGCGGGTGGGCCCGGTCATAAACCTGGGCCAGGTGCTGGAAGTTGAGGTGGGTGTAGATCTGCGTGGTGCTGATGTCGGCATGACCGAGCATCTCCTGCACGCTGCGCAGATCGCTGCTGGATTCGAGCAGGTGCGTGGCGAAGCTGTGCCGGAACAGGTGCGGGTACACGCGCCGTGGCAGGCCGGCGCGCTGCGCCCAGTAGCGCACGCGGTTCTGTACCGTGCGCGGGCTGATGCGGGTGCCGCGGTTGCTGACAAACAGCGCCGCCTCGCCGGCAGTGGCCGACTCGTCGCGGATCGCCAGCCAGGCCTGCAGCGATTCGCGTGCGAAGCGGCCGACCGGCACGATGCGCGTCTTGTTGCCCTTGCCGGTGACGCGCACGGTTCCGTCGCGCAGGTCGACATCGCCGAGGTCGAGGCCCGTCAATTCGGCAAGCCGCAGTCCCGAGGAATAGAAGAGTTCGAGCATGGCGCGGTCGCGCAGGGTCTCGGGCTCGCTGCCCTCGATCTGCAGCAGCCGGGCCATCTGGTCGGCATCGAGGGTGTCGGGGAGCCGGCGCGCCACCTGCGGCGCGGCGATGTCGGCGCCCGGGTTGCTGTTGAGCGTACCCTCGCGAATCAGGTACTTCATGAAACTGCGCACGCCTGACAGGCGACGCTGGATGCTCCGCGGTGCCAGCCCGCCGGCATGGCTGACGGCGGCAAAACGCCGCAACTGGTGTGACTTGAGTTCGGCAAAGCTGCCGATACCGTTCTTGTCGCAGAACTCTGCGAGACAGCTGAGGTCGCGGCGATAGGCGCGGGCGGTATGTTCAGACAGCCGGCGTTCGAGCCGCAGGTGTTCGAGGAAGCGTTCCGCCGTCTGCCACTGCGCCGGAATCATGTTGCGGCATTCCGGGCCCTGGTTCAGCGGATCCGCAGGGCGCAGCTCACCAGTTCGCCGAGACGGGTCAGGAAATCGATGCTCATGCCCGGATGAAAGTGCCTGGAGTCGCGGCTGCCGATGGCCAGGAAGCCCATCTCGGCATGGGGACCGAGTGGTACCAGCGCTGCCGAGCCGACCTCTATGTTGTCGGGGCCGAACAGGAAGTCCCGCTGCGTATCGCGGATCTGCCCGCAACGCGGAGCATCGGACTGCATGAAGGTGCGGAAGGGCGCGATCTGCGGATCGTCACGGCTGACGACGCGCAGGAAGCGGCCCGCCGATGCCGCGTCGGCAGGCGCATCGAAGACCACCAGGATCGCGCGGTCGGCGTTGAACGATACCCGCAGCTGCTCTTCGAGCACCTTGATGACACCAGCCTGGTCGGGAGCGGCGAGCATCAGCATGGCCAGCGTGTGGATACGGCCTGCCAGCGTGTCGTTGCTGCGCGCGATATCCACCAGCTCCTTGAGCTTGCGCTCGAGCTTCAGGTTTTTCTGCCGCAGCACCAGTATCTGTCGTTCGACCAGCGAAACCGCCGGGCCGCCGGCACTGTGCGGCAGGCGCAGGCTGTTCAGCAGGTTGCTGTGGCGTTCGAAGAACTCGGGGTTGGCCTGCAGGTATTCGGCGATGGATTCTTCGGTGATTTCCGGGCTTGCGGCATGCTGATGTTTGACTGTGCTCATAGCTCTGTCGATCCTTCAAATGCCGTCACCGCCTCACCGGTCATCCACACGGGCTGCCCCGGCCCGTCCCACCGGATCTGCAGGGTCCCGCCGGGCAACTCGACGCTGACCTCGGGCTCGAGCAGATTCCAGCTTCGCCCCACGACCACGGCTGCGCAGGCACCGGTACCGCAGGCCTGGGTCTCGCCGACGCCGCGTTCGAACACCCGCAAGCGGACGCGATTTGCGGCCACAACCTGCATGAAACCGATGTTAGCACGGTTGGGAAAGCGCTCATGCCGCTCGAGCAGCGGACCCAGAACTGTCACGCGTGCTGTCGCGATATCGTCCGTACGCAGAACGGCATGCGGGTTGCCCATAGAAACCACGCCGATGTGCAGGGTCTCGCCGCCCGCATCGATCGGGTATGTGGCCTGCTGCTGTTCGGCCCTGAATGGCACGAGCGCGGGCCGGAACTCCGGCACCGCCATCTCGACGGTGACGCGGCCATCGGCAGCGATGCGCGCGCGTACGCTGCCGCCGCCGTGACCGAGCCGCAGTTCGCGCTGACTGTCACCGCCGACCAGGCGCGCGATACAGCGCGCGCCGTTGCCACACTGTTCGGCCTCGCTGCCATCGGTATTGAAGATCCGGTAGTAGACGTCATCGCCCGCGCGTCGCGGCGCTTCCAGCCACAGCAACTGGTCGAAGCCGATGCCACGCCGCCGGTCGGCGAGCGCACGGATGCGATCGGCCGAAGGCAGGACCAGGCCGTCGCCACGGATCAGTACAAAGTCGTTACCGAGCCCGTGCATTTTTGTGAACGGAACGCGCATGGCGTGATCGATCCGGGGAGCAATTGAACAGGCGGAAGTATAGCGGGCAGTCGTCGTCGTGGACTTTTGTCAAATCGGCCGTTATGGTAACCCGGCATTTGTCCGACACAGGGCAAAAAAATCAATAAAAACAAGGAAAGCCGAATCATGCGTCACATCATGGTCCTGAATTCCAAAGGCGGCAGTGGCAAAAGCACCATCGCCACCAGCCTGGCCGCCTGGTACGCGGGCCGTGGTGAGAACGTTGCTCTCGTCGACTATGACCGGCAGGCATCCAGCCTCGACTGGCTGGCAAGACGCCCGGAAAACCGCCCGCGGATCACCGGTGTCGCCGGTTTTGAGGATGGTTTCAAGCACCTGCCCCGCAGCGCTGACCTGGCCATCATCGATGCGCCGGCTGGTTGCTATGGCAAGCAGCTCACCGAACTCGTCCGGCACGCCGAGACAGTGGTGGTGCCGGTCCTGCCCTCGACCATCGATATCCTCGCTACCACCAAGTTCATCGATGCCCTGCGCGAGATCGGCAAGGTCGAGCGCAAGGAAGTGAAGCTTGCGGTGGTGGGCAACCGTGTGCGCGACAACACGCTGATTTCACAGGACCTGGATGACTACCTCGGCACCTTGAAGATGCCCTACATCACCAAGCTGCGCGAGGCACAGAACTATGTGCGCGCCTATACGCGCGGCCTCGGCATCCACGAATTGCCCGAGTATCTGGCCTGGCCGGACTGGGAACAGTGGAAGCCGCTCCTGTCCTGGCTCAACAGCAAGCGCAGCCAGCCCTGAGACAGTTCGCGGGGCCGGCGATCCGTGCCTGCTAGGCCGGATCGACACCGGCGATGCACAGGTATTTGGTCTCCAGGTAGTCGTCGAGGCCATAGCGTGAGCCTTCGCGGCCCATGCCCGATTCCTTGATGCCGCCAAAGGGTGCGACTTCGGTCGAGATCAAGCCGGTGTTGAGTCCGACCATGCCGTATTCCAGCGCTTCCGGTACCCGCCAGCTCCTGCCCAGATCCTGCGTATAGACGTATGCGGCAAGGCCGAACTCCGTGTCGTTGGCCATGCGGATTGCCTCGGCCTCGGTGCTGAAGCAGAACAGCGGCGCCACCGGACCAAAGGTTTCTTCGCGTGCGACCAGCATGTCCGCAGTAACGCCGCCGAGGACGGTGGGCTCGAAGAAGGTTCCACCCAGCGCATGGGCCTTGCCACCGGTGAGTATCCGCGCACCCCTGGCGACGGCATCGGCGACATGCGCGCTGACTTTCCGCACGGCATTCGCATCGATGAGCGGTCCCTGGTCGGTCTCGCCCGTGAGTCCGTTGCCCACCCGCAGCTGGCTTACCGCTGCGGCGAGCCTGGCCGCGAACTGCTCGTAAACCGGTTTTTGTACCAGGAAACGGTTGGCACAGACGCAGGTCTGGCCGGTATTCCGGTACTTGCTGACGATGGCACCGGCCACTGCCGCATCGATGTCTGCGTCATCAAAGACGATGAAGGGCGCGTTGCCGCCCAGTTCCATCGAGACTTTCTTGACGGTCCCCGCACACTGCTGCAACAGGATCTTGCCGACCTCGGTAGAGCCGGTGAAGCTCAGCTTGCGCACCAGCGGGTTGGCGGTGAGCTCTGCGCCGATGGCCCGTGCCGAGCCGGTGACCACATTGATCACGCCGGCCGGAATGCCGGCGCGCTGGCTCAGCTCGGCGAGCGCCAGCGCCGACAGGGGCGTCTGGTGTGCGGGCTTGCAGACGATGGTGCAGCCTGCGGCCAGCGCCGGCGCGAGCTTGCGGGCCAGCATCGCCGAGGGGAAATTCCACGGAGTGATGGCGGCGACCACGCCGACCGGCTGCTTGATGACCACGATGCGCCGGTCCCTGGCGTGGCCTGGTATCACGTCGCCGTAAACACGGCGCGCTTCTTCGGCAAACCACTCGACGAAGGCGGCGGCATAGGCGATTTCGCCGCGTGCTTCCGCGAGCGGCTTGCCCTGCTCGGCCGTCATCAGCCTGGCCAGGTCTTCCTGGCTGGCAAGTATCAGTCCATGCAGGCGGCGCAGCAGGGTGGCGCGTTCCGCCGCTGTCCGCGCACGCCAGGCGGGCAGGGCCGCCGCGGCGGCTTCGATGGCGGCACGGGTTTCGGCGCCAGCGCAATCGGGCACGCTGCCCAGCAGTTCCGCGGTGGCGGGGTTGCGCACCTCCAGCGTCTTGCCGCCCTCGGCGCCAATCCATGCGCCGTTTACGTAGGCCGCGGTGCGCAGCAGTCTGGTGTCGGCGAGCTGGATCATGCGTAGACCCCGGGGTTCGTGGCCATGTGATTCCCTGCTTATACTAGCGCCATCATGCGCATTGCCAGTTTCCAGCACCAACAGCAGCCGGGCTACGGTGTCGTTGCCGATGCCGGGATCCGGCCCGCCCCGCCGGCCTTTGTTGCCCGGTTTCCCGATCTCCGCTCGGTGCTGGCAGCCGGCGCCCTTCCGGAGCTGGCAGCCGCAGTGCAGGGATCAGCGCCGCTGGACATGCAGGCGCTGCAGTTCTCGATGCCGATACCTGATCCGGCCCGCATCATCTGCGTGGGCATGAACTACCTGGAGCACATCCACGAGATGGGTCGCAAGCGGCCTGCATATCCCTCGCTGTTCATGCGTTTCACCGACACGATGGTTGGCCACGGGCAGCCAATCCTGCGGCCGCGCATCTCCACCGAATATGACTATGAGGGCGAACTGGCGGTGGTGATCGGTCGCAAGGCGCGCTATCTGAGCGAGGCGGAAGTGCCGGATTACATCGCCGGCTACTGCTGCTTCCTGGATGGCTCGGTGCGCGACTGGCAGAACCACACCACGCAATTTGGTCCCGGCAAGAACTTCCCCGCCAGCGGCAGTTGCGGTCCCTGGCTGGTGACCGCGGACGAGCTGCCAGACCTGTCGGCGCGCAGGCTGCAGACCCGCGTGAACGGCGAGACGCTGCAGTCGACGACTTTCAGCGACCTGTGTTTCAAGGTGCCGCAGATCGTCGCCTACTGCTCCGGCTTCTGCCAGCTCAATCCCGGCGACATCATCGCCACCGGCACGCCGAGCGGCGTGGGTTTTGCGCGCAAGCCGCCGCGCTGGCTGAAGGCCGGCGACCGGGTGGAAGTCGAGATCGACGGCATCGGCGTGCTGGCCAATACCGTCGTCGATGAGGCCTGACTAGCCGCCGCGTTTCCAGCCGCGCAGGTACTCCTCCCAGCGCGCATCGACCAGCTGCTTCGCTTCCGGCGCCAGCTTGTTCAGCAGGTCGCGGTTGCGCTCCGGGTAGACCGCCGGGCCGCCTTCCTCCGGCCACTGCCGGGTGGCATCGATGACGATCTTGCTGCTCATCGGCCGCTTCGGCGCGCTCGGATCGAGCGGCATGCCGCGCGCTTCCTTGATGATTTCCGCTGCCGGATACGGTTGCCAGCGTGCGCCGACAGCCTGCATGACCTCGGTGCGATTGAGTACGTCGATATCCTTGTCGACAACGATCAGTACCTTGCTGATCGGCACCAGGCTGGCGAGCTTCTTGCCGAGCGCCAGCGCCTGGCCGGGCGCGGTCTTGTCGATGCTGAGAATACCGATGCCGGTCCACTCGACCGGTGAATGAAAGGCCACCGCATTCGGGATCAGCTTCTTCAGCCGGTAGAAGGAGAAGGCTTCCAGCGGCGCGGTGCAGAATCCCCGCGTGGCACCGGTGAACTGGTTGAGGATCCACGGGTTCTTCCTGGCCGTCACGCAGCTCACGTTCATGACGAAGTTCCTGTCCTTCTTCAGGCCGAGATAGCCATACATCTCGCCGAAGGGGCCTTCGGGTTCCATCTGGTCCAGCAGCACCTCGCCCTCGATCACCAGCTCGGCATTGGCAGGAATCAGCATGTCGTTGGTTTCGGACTTGACCACGTCGATGGCGCGGCCGCGCAGGCCGCCCGCGATCGCGAGTTCGTCGGCGCCACCCTTGGAGATCAGCGAAGAGCTGACAAACCAGGCGATGGGGTCGTTGCCGACCACGATCGACACCGGGCAGGTCTTTTCCCCGCGCTCGATCTTCTTCATGAACATCTTCCAGCCGGTCTGGCCGTCTTCGGGATTTATGCCGAGACGGCGCGGTCCCTTGATCTCGCAGCGGTAGGTGCCGAAGTTCATGCCGAGTTCGGGATCCTCGGTGAATACGGAGCCGGTGTTGACGTAGCGGGCCGAGTCACCCGGATTGGACTTGATGAAGGCGAAGTCGAGCAGGTTGATCTCGTCACCGCGCAACACGATCTCCTTGACCGGTGCGGTTGCTGCCGGTACCTGCCGGGTGGGAATCGACGCGGGCTTGCCGTTGCTGCTCTCCATCATGCCGTAGAGGTAGTTGAAGACCTCGCGATAGGTTGCCGGTCCATCGCCGGGCACCGGTTCCTTGCCCCAGATGATCGCTTCGGTGTCCCAGTGCCCCTGGTGATTGGTGATCACCGGCCCCTTCATCCAGCGGCCATCCTGCCTGATTTCCTCGACCAGCACGGCCGGGGCGCCATACCAGCCAAACTCGTCGATCAGGCGGTAGGTGAGGGCGGCGAGTTCGTACTGGTCCTGGTCGACCCGCGCGACCCGCAGCAGCAGGCCGCGTTCCTCGAGTGCCTTGATGTAGTCGCGAAAGCTGTCGAAGGGCCCGGTGAGCTGGTGGCGCTTCGGCTTCGTGGCGGCGAGTGCCGGCGAGATCGCGCTGCTGCCGATGCCAAGCGCAGCGGCAATGCCCGCCGCAGCCGAAAGTACCTGCCGGCGATCCAGCGTGTGTGCAGGCTTGGGAGTCGATGCGTCGGACATGCAGGCTTTCCTCGATGATTGATGGCCAGGGCTCGCAATCTCAGCCCAGGTGGCGGCTGAAGAATTCGAGCGTGCGTTGCAGTGCCAGTTCCGCACTTGCCGCATGGAACTCATGCCGCTCATTGCAGTTGAAGCCATGACCGGCCTCGGCGTAAACATGCACGGTCTGGCCTGGCCGCCCGGCGGTGATCTGCTGGACGAGTTCCGGCGGAATCAGCGGGTCCAGGGCGCCAAAGTGATAGAGCACCGGGCAGCGGGGCTGTTCGTCCAGCCACCCGACCGTGGCCCGGCCGTAATACGCGACCGCCGCATTGATGTCGGTGCGGCAGGCGGCGAAGTCAGCGATGGAGCCGCCCCAGCAGTAGCCGACCGCGCCGATCTTGCTGCCCGCGCCGGGGATCGCGGCGAGTTCGCGCCGCAGGGCTGCGACGGTGGCCTTGAGGTCCTCTGCCACCTCCTCGAGCTTGAGTTTCTGCATCAGGTCGATGCCTGCCTCGATGGCGGTGTATTCCAGCTCGATGCCGGGTTTCAGCCGGTCGAAGAGGGCGGGGGCAAGGGTCAGGTAGCCCTGTCGGGCAAAGCCTTCGGTCACCTCGCGGATGTGGCTGGTGACACCAAAAATCTCCTGCAGGACGATAACGCCCCCCTTGGGTGTTCCCTCCGGGTGTACGAGGTAGCCATCCAGTTTGTGTCCATCCAAGGTGCTGATTGATATGGTTTTATTTTTCATTCTCTGGCCTTCATAAGTTGTCACTGACTTATCACTGACTCGGCAAAATGCGCCTGGGGGCAGTGCACTGCCGGCCCGTAGCATAGCGCGCCAATGTACAGCCCACTGCTGCCGATCATCGCCCCACGATTCATCGTCGCGCCGCTTGCCAGCCTGCCGGAACCTGCCCTGCGAAAACGCGACCGTGTTCATGCCATTGCGCCGCCAGCCTGACCATACTTGCCCGGGGTTTGAGGACGAAGAGCGACCGGCATGGCAGTGGATTCCAGGGTGTTTCAGTTTGTGCAGCAGCTGGCGGGAAATCTCCGGCCGGAACTCGACCTGCCGGCCTTTCCGGATGTCGTGCGCCGCCTGCAGATTGCCCTGATCAGCGACAGCACCACCATCAAGGACATCGTCAACATTATCGGCTCCGAGCCGGTGCTGAGCGCGCGGCTCATGCAGATGGCCAATTCGGCTGCCATGAACCCCAGCGGTTCGCCGGTGGCCAGCCTGAACAATGCGGTGAGCCGGCTCGGTTTCAATCATGTGCGGACGGTATCCACGGCCTTTGCCCTGCGCCAGCTCAGTCGCAACGAGTCGCTCGGTGCGATACGTCCGGACCTCGAACAGATCTGGGCAACCAGCAACGAGGTGGCCTCGATCTGCTTCGCCGTCGCCAAGCAGGCTTTCGGCCGGCAGCCGGATGAAGCCATGATGGCCGGCCTGCTGCATTCGATCGGCCGGCTTTACATCGTCATGCATGCGCACCAGCAGGATCCGTCGATGCGAACCGATCCGGAGTTCAGCCAGATCCTCGAAACCTGGCAGCCGGTGATCGGCAAGTCCATCCTCGAGGCGTGGGGGCTGCCGGTGCGCATCTGCGAAGCGGTGGAAAACCAGGATTATCTGTTGAACGGGGGCTCGGCCGAACTTGAACCGCTGACGCGGCTGCTGTCGGCCGCCAAGCTCAAGTACAGGCTCGGTACCGAGCCGGAGTTGCTGAGCCAGCATCCCGATGCGGAATTCCTGCTCGGCAGTGTCAATCTCGGCAAGGGCTCCTTCATGGACCTGATGCTCAGCTGTGAGCAGGACGTCGCGAACATCCGGCAGGCGCTGGCCGCCTGATCCCGCGGGGATTGTCGTGCCCCGCAGCCATGGTCCGGGCAGTCACTGACACTCGCGGTGCCTGAAGCAGCCGAGCAGGTGATCGTTGATGAGTCCGGTGGCCTGCAGGTGCGCGTAGAGGATGGTGCTGCCGACGAAGCGGAAGCCGCGCTTCTTCATGTCCTTGCTGAGGGCGTCCGAGACCGCACTGGTCGCCGGCACCTCTGACTGCCTGCGCCAGCGGTTGACGACCGGCCTGCCGTCCACGAAGCCCCAGATGTAGCGGTCGAAGCTGCCGAATGCGGCCTGTACCTCGAGAAACGCCCGGGCATTGCCCACTGCCGCAGAGACCTTGAGCCGGTTGCGGATGATGCCGGGATCGAGCAGCAGCTTTTCGATGCGTGCCGGCGTCAAGCGCGCGACTTTTTGCGGATCGAAATCAGCAAAGGCGCGCCGGTAACCGGCCCGCCGGTGCAAGATCGTTGACCACGACAGCCCGGCCTGCGCGCCCTCGAGAATCAGGAACTCGAACTGCTTCCGGTCATCGTGTACCGGCACGCCCCATTCCGTGTCGTGGTACTCGAGATACGCCGGGCTGACCCCTTCGGACCAGGGGCAACGTTTTCCTTCTGTCGTGGCACCTTGCTGCATGCTGCGGTGTCGGAAGATCTGCCGGGCGATGAGCTAGTATGCCGCGCTGGCACGAGTCCGGAGCGGAGATTCCCATGCGTACGACCCTTCTGTTGCTGCTGGCCTGTGTCCTCTTCGTCCCTGGCCTGGTTTACGGCCAGGCAGGGGAAGCGTCAGCCCCCGGCTGGGGACCCCTGCAACTGCTCGAGCGGGAGGTCGCGCCGGGCCAGAAGCGCAAGTTCCGCTACCAGCATACGCAGACCTTCGAGGGTTCATTCCTCGATACGGTTGTGTTCGCCGCCCGCGGCACGAAGCCTGGCCCTACCCTGTGTCTGACGGCGCTGATACACGGCGATGAACGCAATGGTTTCGAGATCGTTCGCGAGACCTTCCTGCGTCTCGATCCGGCCAGTCTCTCCGGTACGCTGATTGCGGTGCCGGCAGCCAATGCCAATGGCTTTCGCACCGGCAGTCGCTACATGCCCGATCGCCGCGACCTGAACCGCGCCTTTCCCGGCAAGCCGGGTGCCGACAACACCTCGCTGATTGCCCACATCCTGTACAGCGCGCTGAAAGAGCACTGCGATGCGCTGATCGACCTGCATACCGGCTCCTTCGATCGCGCCAATTTGCCGCAGGTACGTGTGGATCTCGCCAACCCGCAGGCGCTCGATATGGCGCGGCGCTTCGGTGCCGCGGTCATCGTCGGCGGCGCGGGACCCTCGGGCAGCCTGCGTCGGGAAATGATGGACGCGGGGATTCCCGCGATCATCTACGAGGCCGGCTTGCCGCTGCGCTTCGAGCCGATGGAGATCCGGGAGGGTGTGCGCGGTGTGCGCAATGTCCTGATCGGGCAAGGCATGGTCGCGGGCCAGGCATCGGCACCGACGCCCGGCGAGCGCATCTTCAGCAAGACGCGCTGGGTACGCGTGCCACTCGGTAATGGCGGTGTCTTCTACCCGGTGCGCAAGCTTGGTGACAACGTGCGGCCGGGCGATTCCATCGCACGGATTTTCGATCCATTCACCGACGAGCAGTTCGACGTGCCCTCACCGCTGGCGGGCCAGATCATCGGCATGGCGGTTCCGCAGGTGGTGTTCTCCGGCTATGCGCTGGTGCACGTTGCATCGGCGCCGGAGGGCGCACGCTGACCGGGGGTTACTGGCCGTCGAGATCCCATTCCCCCGTCGAGCGCGAACGTACCGGGAGGCCGGCAATGACCGGTGCCTCGTATTTCGATTTCGGGTCATAGTTGATGGCATCGCCCTCGACGACGATGCGCTCGTTGACCGTGATCCAGTTGATCAGCGATCCGTCCAGCCGGAAGAAGCCGGTCCAGCCGCGCTCCTCGCCGGCGATGAAGTGGCCGTGCTTCACGCGCGCCGGGCGGAAGAAATACGTGCCCGCATCCAGTGTGCCGAAGTTGTAGACCAGGTGGCCGTCGAGGCTGTAGGCCTCTTCGAATACCGGGTGATGCACCATGCGGTTGTCGGACCAGCCGGGCGGCGCCCACGCGAGCATGGTGACGAAGCCCTTGTTGTTCTGTCCCGGCGGCGCGGGATCGTGATACAGCAGCTTGAGCTTGAGAAAGCGCTGCGTGTCGCCCTCGTAGGCATTGGGCATCCATTCCATGCGATTGGTATCGACGATGGTCAGCGCGCCCTGTTCCTCGGAGGCGGTGTTCCCGCCACGCGCGACGAAACGGCTGCGATTTTTCGCCGAGGCCGAGAAACCCCAGTCGCCGAACTCGCGGAATATGAGCACGTCGGTGCCGGCAGCAACCTGGATGGCCGGGATGCACAAACCCGCCGGTGCGCGGAAGTAGCCACCCTTGCCGAGCAGCCGATCGCCGATCCGGACCTGCCCCGCCATCACGTACCACTCGACGTCGCCGTGATGGTAGCCAGCCGGGCGGCTCCAGGCGCTGTCGAAGACCACGCGTGTCGAGGCGCCGCCGTTTTCCTCGTCGTAGGAGAGGTTTCTCTGGCGTGCCTTGCCGTCACCGCGGGTGAGTTCGGCCGGATGCCAGACGAGATCGGCTTCCTGGATAAGTTCTACGTGGGGGCGCATCGTTGTTCTCCCTTCGTCCTGTGCCTACTTGCGCGCCTTGCGCTTCTTTTTGCCGGCCGCTCTGGAGCGCTTCAGGGGACGGGCTTCTTCGAGCAGCGGAAAATCGTCGCACAGCGCCCGCGTCTGCCGGCAGGCCTCGATGAACTCATCCATGACCGGACCACTGACCGGTACCTGGCCCGCCGTCGGCGATGCCCGCTTCAGGCTGCGCCACAACTTGTTCATCCGCTTGAGGGTCTGTTCCATGGCATTTGCGACATAGCGGGAATGAAAATCCCAGTCGCCGCGAATCTGGCCCAGATCAACCGCCTTTTCTGTCATTGCCTGTACTCCGGGGTCCTGCAGGAATTTGCATCGGGATGAAGCGACTATAGCGCGGCAGCGGGGAACATGGCTGCCCGCATCTGGCCAGCCGCGTCCAACTGGTGGGCGCACATCTCTGTTGCCAGCGTGCGCATGTCGGGCGATAGTGCGCGCCCCGATCAGACCATGAATTTCGCTGCGGAGCACACGTCATGCTGGAAAGATTCATCGAGAAGCTCCTGTTTTCCTCCCGCTGGCTTCTCGCGCCACTGTATCTGGGCTTGTCCCTGGCCCTGATCGCGCTGGGCATGAAGTTCTTCCAGGAGGCCTGGCATGTCCTCAGCCACGCCCTGACCTCCAGCGAAGCCGACCTGGTGCTGACAGTGCTGGCCATGATCGATATCGTGCTGGTCGGCAGCCTGATCGTCATGGTGATGTTTTCGGGCTACGAGAATTTTGTCTCGCGGATAGAAACCTCGGGTACCGATACGCTGGGCTGGCTGGGCAAGCTGGATGCGGGCACGCTCAAGCTCAAGGTGGCGGCCTCGATCGTGGCGATTTCCTCCATTCACCTGCTGCGGGTGTTCATGGATGCGATGCAGATCCCGAATGACAAGATCATGTGGTACGTGATCCTGCACCTGACCTTCGTTGCGTCTGCCGTGCTGCTTGGCGTGCTCGATCGCATGTCCTTTGCTGCCCATCGCCAGCACTAGCAGCCCCTGCGGGACAGATCGCCCGGGCGGGTGGTGTTCGCCGGTAGATCACCCAGTAGACCAGCGCGACCAGCACGCTGCCGCCGACCAGGTTGCCGGCGATTACCGGTACCAGGTTGTGCCACAGCATGCTGAACTGCACGGTCTCGCCCGCCGCAGCCTGCAACATCATTGCCAGCGGCAGGAAATACATGTTCGCGATCGAGTGCTCGAAACCGGCGGCCACGAAGGCCGATATCGGCAGCACGATGGCGAAGAACTTGTCGGTGACGCTGCGGCCGGCCAGTGCCATCCACACCGCCATGCACACCAGCACGTTGCACAGCACGCCGCGGAGGAAGGCTTCCGGAAACGACAGTGCCGCTTTCCCGGCGGCGATCTGCAGATAAGTCCTGCCGATCGCCCCGTCGTTCATCCCGGTGTGTCCGGACAGGAATACCACCAGCGCGAGTCCGGCCGCACCGATGAAGTTGGTCGTGCAGACGATTGCCCAGTTGCGGAGCACATCGCGGGTGGAGATGCTGCCGTCGGCCCAGCCCATGGCGAGCAGGTTGTTGCCGGTAAAGAGTTCGGCACCGGCCACAACGACCAGCAGCAATCCGAGCGAAAACACCAGGCCACCCAGCACCCGCTGCAGGGCAAAGCCCAGCTGCGGATCGCTGGCCACGATCACGTAGTAGAGCGCGCCGAGACCGATGAAAGCTCCGGCAAGAAAGCCGAGCATTGCGATTTGCAGGAACGACAGGCGGGCCTTGGCGAGACCGGCCTCGTGTACCCGCTGGGCTATTTCCCGCGGCGAGTAGGCGTCAAAACCGTCCATCCCGCTCATGTCGCGCTCCCGGCAAATCTGTTCAGGCCTCGACAGAGCCTGCATTATGGAAAAAGATAGCAGACTATCGGCGGCAGGATCCGGGGGGCACAACATGACCGACCGTTACGGAGTGATCGGCCATCCGATCGCACACAGCAAGTCGCCGGTGATCCACCGCCTGTTTGCCGAGGCAACCGGGCAGGATCTGGTCTATGAGGCCTGGGACATCGCGCCGGAGGATCTGATCGAGCGGGTCCGGCAATTGTTTGCAGAGGGTATCCGTGGTCTCAATGTCACGGTGCCACACAAGACCGAAATCGCCCGGGTGGCCTCCAGGCTGAGTTCGCGGGCGGAACTTGCCGGTGCGGTGAACACGCTGATCGTGCATGCCGATGGCTCGATCGAGGGCGACAACACCGATGGTGCGGGCCTGGTCAACGACCTGCGCCAGAACCTGCGTGTGCGGCTTGCGGGCACGCGCATCCTGATACTCGGTGCCGGTGGCGCCACGCGCGGGATCGTTCCCGCCCTCTTCGAGACCCGGCCGCGCGATATCGTCATCGCCAACCGGACGCCGGAAAAGGCGCGCGAGCTGGCGCGGGATTTCCGCCTGCTGGGGCGGATTCTTGGCTGCCAGTTCCAGGAACTCGGCGGGCAGAATTTCGATCTGGTAATCAATGCGACCTCGGCCGGCCTGCATGGCGAGTTGCCGCCGTTCCCGCCCTCGATACTCGGGCCGGGGACGCTGTGCTACGACCTTTCCTATTCCATGCACGACACGCCCTTCGTGGCCTGGGCGCGCGAGCAGGGTGCCGGTCGCGTCAGTCAGGGCTGGGGCATGCTGGTCGAGCAGGCCGCAGAGTCGTTTTATCTGTGGCGTGGCGTGCGGCCGGATACCAAACCGATCATCGCGAAGCTGCCCGGTGCGCCGGGTGCCACCGATACCATGCAGGCGCGGCTGGCCTGATCTGCGCCGTCGCGGCGGCCGATGGCGGGCGATCCGTGGGCATGCAGGCAATCTGGCGAGTGATTGCGGCGATTCCGCCCGGCCGGGTCGCCAGTTACGGACAGCTTGCCGCACTGGCCGGCTTGCCACGTGGTGCGCGACAGGTGGCGCGCGCGCTCAGGCATGCGCCTGCGGAGCTCGGACTGCCCTGGCATCGGGTGATCGCGGTCAACGGTCGCATTGCCATTCCGGCTGCGAGTTCCGGCTACAAAACCCAGATCAGGCGGCTGCGTGCCGAGGGCGTCGTGGTCAAGGCAGGCCGGGTGGACATGCGCGTGTACCGCTGGGCACCGCGTCTGGATGAGTTGCTGTGGGGACCGCTGCCGGATCTTCCCGAAGGTGTCCGCGGTGACTAGTCGTGGCCCTGGGCTTCGGCGAATGCCGCGAGGCCACGCAACGCGGGCTGGTTTGCGGTGATCACCCGGGTGGGGATGCGGGCCAGGAACTGGCGGTAGCGGCCTTTGTCCTCGAAACGCGCGCGGAAGCCCGAGGTCTTGAGCTGGTCAAGGTATCGCGGCGTGATGCCGCCGCCGATGTAGACGCCGCCGAAGGCCGAGAAGGTGAGGGCAAGATTGCTCGCCGCTGTGGCGAGCAGCTGAAAGAACACTTCCAGTGCCTCGAGTGCTGCGGCTTCGCCGCTGGCAATGCGCACGCCGACTTCGTCTGGCGTGAGCGATTCGCCGCCATGCAGGGCCATGTACAGGAAGGCCAGGCCGGCACCGGAGATCAGTCGCTCGGCAGAACAGTGGCCGAAACGTTCGCGGCCCAGCGCGATGATCCGCGCTTCGCGTTCATCGCCTGGCGCCATCGTGACGTGGCCGCCTTCGCCGGTGATGGCATGCCAGCGCCCGTCGATCTGCAAGAGCCCGGCCGCGCCCAGTCCGGTGCCGGGGCCGAGCACCACCTTCGGTGCACCGGCAACTTCGGCACCGCCGCCGATCTGTTGCAGGTCAGCCGGACCGAGTACCGGCAGCGCATGGGCCTGTGCGGCAAAGTCATTGAGTGGCGTGACGCGGCTGAGGGACAGCGTGCGGGCGAGGCCGCTGATGGAAAAGCTCCAGTCGATGTTGCTCATCCGGATTTCATCGCCCTGGATCGGGCCGGCGATGGCCAGCACGGCTTCGTCCGGCCTTTCCGCCGGTGGCAGCATGCCGAGATAGGCGCCAAGCAAGCGGTCGAGCCCGGGGTAGTCCCGGTTGCGAAACAGTTCGATGTTCTGCAAGACGCCGCCCGGTCGCGCCACCGCGCAACGGGTGTTGGTTCCGCCGATGTCTGCGACCAGCCAGTGCATGCGCGCAGGATACACGCGGTGCCCGGAGCGCTGAATAAGCCAAATAAGCCAAATAAGCCAAACCCGGCACCCAAAAAAAAGCCGCCCCTGGGCAGGGGGCGGCAAGATTGGGCTTGGGATGGTGTTGTGTCGTTTTTTATTGTTTTTGTTTTTCTTCTTCTTGTTTACGAGGTTGCTGTTCGATCACCGGGTTTTGGGCTTGGGTTTTTGGGGTGTGGATTGCTGTGCTGTCTCTGTGATCTCTCAGCGGGGTCCTCGCTGAAGTAATTGCAGCAAACGTGCCAGCCTTGTGCCCGGCAGCTGATGGCTTGACAGAATCCGGAAAATAGCCGGTTTCCTGTGATTCGGATCACACGAAATCCGTGCCAGGCTGGTGCCTGGCCGCCGGCTCGGCGCGGGCGATGGAGGGCCCGGAAGCGGATTTGTATAGCGAGGCGACACCGGCCTGCGGCGTATCCAGTGAGCGGCTTCGCACCCGCTCAGGAAAACATCGCCTGAACAATGAGTTGGGAGCGTTCCGGTCTTGTAAGAATTGCCGACGAAGCAGGCGGCGCCCGATGCCGGCTGCGGCCCTGCGGCCATCCCGGCTTCAGGCGTTGAGGTCCGGGATCCGGGCGCTTTCGAGTCGCGTGATCAGGTCCTTGAGGCGCAGTTTTTCTTTCTTGAGGCGGCGGATGCGCAACTGGTCTTCGGCTGCAAAACGGTCGAGGGCGGCGATGGCTGCGTCGAGGTCGCGATGCGCGATGCGCAGTTCCTTCAGTCGCCAGAGGTCGCTGAAGATATTGGTGTTGATGTTGTCGTCGTCGCTCATGCCCTGCCAGTCTAGCAGTCGCCAGGCGTTCAGCGGGAGCGCAGCAAGGCGAGCCAGTCGCGGCCGGGATCACCACTCGCCAGGAAGTGCGGATTCAGTACTTCGGCGCGTGTGTTGTAACGGAGCGGCTGGCCAGCCAGGTCGACGACACGGCCACCAGCGGCCTCGACCACGGCCTGCGCTGCCGCCGTATCCCACTCCGAAGTGGGGCCGAGGCGCGGGTAGACATCGGCGCTGCCCTCGGCCACCAGGCAGAATTTCAGCGAGCTGCCCATCGACACGAACTCGTGCGCACCCAGGCGCTCGAGGAAGCCGTCGAGGCTGTCGCCGCGATGCGAGCGGCTGCCTGCCACGCGCACCGGCGGGCTGGCCGGCTGCCGCACCCGTATCTCGCGGGCTGCCTGGCCCGTGTCGGTGCGCAGCGCGGGCCCGCCGGCATGTCCGCTGTAATCGCGGCCCAGCACGGGGGCATGCACGACGCCGAGTACAACGGTGTGTTCGCGAACCAGCGCGATGTTCACCGTGAACTCGCCGTTGCGCTTGATGAACTCCCGCGTGCCGTCCAGCGGATCGACCAGCCAGAACTCGCGCCAGTGCCGGCGGGTTTCCCAGGGGATGGTGGCGGATTCCTCCGACCAGAGCGGGATTCCCGGCGTCAGCCTCGCCAGCGCTTCGGCGATGGTCTCGTGGGCGGCGCGGTCCGCGGCAGTCAGCGGCGAGTTGTCCGCCTTGATTTCCACGGCAAAGGCGGTGCCGTAGATGCGGCTGATTTCGCGGCCGGCGGCCTGGGCGATGGCCTGTATTTGCGGCAGCAGGCCGCGCAGTTCTGTTGTCATGGGCGCGGACGGTACAATCCGGACCCGGCCGTAGCAAGCCCGCGGCCCCTGCCTCCCGGAACAGCCCCATGTACGACTGGCGCAGCTTCGACACCATTCTCCTCGACATGGATGGCACGATCCTCGATCTCGCCTACGACAACTATTTCTGGCGCGAACTCGTGCCGCGTTGCCTGGCGCGCAAGCGGAAGGTGTCGCCGGAGGAAATCGTGCCGGATCTGTTCAATCGCTTTGCCAGCATGCAGGGCCGGCTGGAGTGGTATTGCCTCGACTACTGGTCGGAAGAGCTGTCGCTGGATCTGCGGGCGCTCAAGGATGCCAGCAGCCACCGCGTGCGTTTCCTGCCCGGCGCAAAGGAGTTCCTGGCCCGGCTGCATGCCAGCGGCAAGCATGTTGCCGTGGTTACCAATGCGCATGGCGACGCCCTGGACATGAAGAAGGGCGTGGCCGGCCTCGGCCGTTACATCGATGTCTTCGTGTCCTCACACGAGTTCGGTGTGCCCAAGGAGCGCCATGCCTTCTGGTTGTCTGCACGGGACCGCCTGGGTTTCGATCCGCAACAGACGCTGTTCATCGATGACAGTACGCCGGTGCTCGATACGGCGCGTGCTTACGGCATCCGCGGCATCCTCGCCGTGAACCGTCCCGACAGCCAGCGGCCCGCGCGTACTGTCGACGGGCATGCCTCGGTCGAGGCGCTTGGCCACCTGGCGTAGCGGGTGGAGTGACAGCCGCCGACCGGCTGCTCAGGTCAGCGGATAGGTGTGGATGCCATACAGAAAAGCCAGATAGTCGACGAACCATACCAGCTGTCCGGCCATGACCAGCACATGGAACAGCGGGCGTCGCTCCCGCCACCAGGCGAGGATGCTGGCCATGACCAGCAGCCAGACCACGACACCAAGGATCGCGCCGAGTTCAATCGCAAAATTGCTGCCCGTGATTCCGAAGCTGAAGATTTCCGGCCCCCACATCACGAGCCCGGTCAGGCCGAAATCCATGAGCGCGCCCAGCACAATGACCGCCACTGCCGCGGGCGCGCCGTTACTCCGAAATGACCAGCCCGCACCCACCATGTAGGTGCAGAAGGCGATGCCGTAGAGAACTTCCGATAGCGACATATGTAATCAGAACCAGGGTGAGTTGGGGTACTTGCGGGACAGTCTGCCATCCAGCCCGAGCCAGCGGCCGGAGGGCCAGCTCATCATGATGATGCAGAGTGCAAAGAACGGAATCAGCGAAGCGTCGTAATACCCGCCGGCCGAGAAGCCGAGCAGGTTGATCAGCGCGATGGCCGCCGCCCAGCGCGTGGTCAGGCCCAGCAGCAATGCGACACCCACGTAGAGTTCGCTGAACGTCACGAACACCGCCACCAGCTTGTAGAAGGGGATCGCGAAGTCCTGCAGGAACATCACCTGCAGGCTGTCCGGGTGCATTTCCGTGAGGCGATCCTCGAAGATCCGCTTGAGGATATCGGTGGTCAGCCAGTCCTTGCGCAGCTTGTTCATGCCGGCCGCGATCCAGAACAGCCCGAACAGGCCGCGCAGGACCAGGTGCAGGACGATGCCCGTCATGCGCAGCGGATGCTGCCGCCAGCGCTGCGCGGTCCAGACGCTTTCCACGGTACTGGTTGCCGATGTCATGGTGCGCGCCCTCCGGTGCTGTGCCTGTCGATCACATCCAGCGCTTCCCAGAGCGGCAAGCGCTGGCAATAACCAAGCTCTGCCTTCGGTGCCGACTGTCGCCAGCGCCGCCCGATGCGCTCGATTTCACGCCCGTCCGGCATGGCGAGCAGTGGCGGGTCCAGGGCGATATGCAGTTCGCCATCGACGGCAGGGGCCCATGCGCCCCCGTCAACCGTATGGATCGTGACCGGCCGCCGGTGACCGCTTTCGAGCTGCCGTGAACTGAAATTGGCGATGAACCACTCCCAGATCGTCCCGACCTGCGACCAGAAGGTCCGGGGCTGGATGTGGTAGAGCGTGAAGCTGCCCTCGGCCGGAACCGCCGGATGCGTCGGTGGCGCTGTGCCAGCCTCGCACAGCACCATGACGTCGCACATTGTGCAGACCTCGCCGAACTGGCCGACCAGGAAATAATCCGCGTAGGCCTTGTTGTTGACCTGCCCGTATGCAGGAAGGATGGGTGCTGCCAGCAATCCTGCGGTCAGCAGCGCTGGCAGATGTCTCCGTACGAAACCGGATATACCGGGCATGGTCGAAACCCCCTATTTGCCCGGCAGCCGGGCCAGTTCGCGCGCCATGTCGAGCACATCGCGCCACCCTGCGTCCGTATCGAGGCGCAGACCCATGAATTTTGGCGAGCGCCGCGAACGCATGGCGAGGTAGGTCAGCGCGGCATGGATGATGACGATCACGCGGTGGTTGTCCCGGCGCAGGTAGCGCCGGTCAGCCAGCATGGTTTTCAGGAACGGGCGACGGTAATCGTCGCGTGCCTCGGCAAAGGCGGCAGAGAGGTCCGAGGTTGCCGTCAGTTCTTCGGCGAGGAATTCCAGCGTCACCGGATGTGCGCGAAGATGCTCGGCGCTGGCAACCAGTTCATCGGCGATCTGCTGCCTGAAGCCCTGCTCATCCTGCTTCTGCCGGCTGGGTGGTCCGCTGTCGGCGACCTCGGCCCAGAATCCGCGCCGCTTTCCCCAGGCCTGCACCAGTCCGTGCAGGTCGCCGAAGTAGCGGTACAGCAGCGGCTTGCCCACGCCAGCAGCCTCGACCACGGCGTTGACGCTGAGTTTGCGCAGGCCGTCGCGCTGCAGGACTGTCTCGAGTGCATCGAGGAGGGCGTCCTCGGTCGCACTGCGGCTGCTGGGCGGTGTGTCCGGAATCGACGGTTTGGGGCGCATATGCGCTGATGTTACCGTGCGGTAACACCAGGACGCAAATGCTGATCACGCGGTTCGCCCGCAGGCCGGTCAGGGCAGGGGCCCCACCGTCGTTGCGGCTATCGACTGCGCCCGCGTGGCCCGCCCCCAGGCCGCTTGCCGCGTCCACCGCCACCGCCACCGCCACCGCCACCGCCACCGGCGCCGCCGCGTCGAGGCGGCCGGCCGCCCGCAGGCGGGTACTTGCGCGGCTGCCAGGGCGGGATCTTCACGCCCTCGAAGAAGCGGCTGTCGACCGTACCGGTCGGGATGCGATGGCCGATGTAGGCCTCGATCTCCGGCAGCGAAAAGGCATAGGTTTCGCAGGCAAAGCTGATCGAGTCACCGCTCGTGCCCGCGCGCGCGGTACGGCCGATGCGATGCACATAGTCGGCGCAATCCTGCGGCAGGTCGTAATTGATCACGTGGCTGACGTCCGGCACGTGCAGGCCACGCGACGCGACATCGGTCGCCACCAGCACGGGCAGCGTGCCTTCCTGGAAGTCCTTGAGCAGCCGCAGCCGTTTCTTCTGCGGGACATCGCCGTTGATGGCTTCGGCGGGCAGGTCGTTGAACTCCAGCAGTCGTGCGATTTCCTCGGCCGCCCGCTTGGTGTTGACGAAGACCATCGTGCGCTTGGCCGCCATGCTCCGCAGCAGGCCGACCAGCAGTGGACCCTTCTCCTTGTTGCTGGGGAAGTAGACGATCTGCGTGACCAGGTCGACGGTCTTCTTGTCCGGCTCGATCTGCACGGTCTCGGGGTTGTTCATGTGCTCGTAGGCGAGTTCGAGCACGCGATGGCCGAGCGTTGCGGAGAACATCAGGTTCAGGCGCTTCTCCGGCGGCGGCAAGCGGCGCAGCAGGTAGCGGATGTCCTTGATGAAGCCGAGATCGAACATGCGGTCGGCCTCGTCGAGCACCAGCACCTGGGCGTGATTCAGCGTGTAGACGTGCTGCTTGAAGTAGTCGATCAGCCGGCCGGGCGTGCCGATCAGCACGTCGACCCCGGCCTGCAGTATCTCGCGCTGCTTGTCGTAGTCGGCGCCGCCGTAGACCACCGCCATGCGCAGCCCGGTGCTGCCGCCGAGGATTTCGGCATCGGCGTGGATCTGCACCGCCAGTTCGCGTGTCGGCGCAACGATCAGCGCACGCGGCGCCGATGTGCCCTGCCGCGGCAAGGGATGCTTCAGCAGGTGGTTGAACATCGCGATCAGGAATGCCGCGGTCTTGCCCGTGCCGGTCTGCGCCTGCCCGGCAATATCCTGGCCCTTGAGTGCGATCGGCAGGGTCTGTGCCTGGATGGGTGTGCATTGCTGAAAGCCCGCCGTACGTATGCCGGCAAGGATCTCCGCTGGCAGCCCCAGCTCGGCAAAAGTCATCTTGTGCTCTTGGCTCATGGTGTCCTACAGTGGAATCGTTGATTCAATAAACGGCCCCTGAATCCGGCGGAGCCACTTGCAAAACACGGCGGGACAGGTTCAAATTGGCCCAGTCGCCGCGTGCCTGTTGAAGCGCCCGCC
The DNA here is from genome assembly GCA_023383705.1 of Gammaproteobacteria bacterium. GTDB lineage: Bacteria > Pseudomonadota > Gammaproteobacteria > Steroidobacterales > SHZI01. The sequence continues at coordinate 23,147 of JAHDYM010000032.1, forward strand.
CGGGCCGCGACCGATTAGCGACTCGTTAAGCCCCTTTTTGAGCTGCCCTTTAACGGGATAAGCAGGAAGCTCTCGGGAACGCTTCTACACACGGGATTGTGCCCTATCCGGTCCCGCGCTTCACAGAAGCTTCACGAAGAAGTGTTTTCGGAGGCCCGGAAGACCTCCTGTACAACCCCGGTACTGGGCAACAAGTGGCGCTGATCGCGTCCACAGGTACCCCAAACAAAGCTTTCGATTCACGGTACACATCCGTTCACTGTTCCCCATATTTCCAGTCTGACACCACACCATGAGCGTTTAGAGGATCATGAGCATAGAGCACGTTTCCGACGACAGTTTCGCCAGCCAGGTTCTGCAATCCAGCCGCCCCGTTCTCGTTGATTTCTGGGCGGAGTGGTGCGGTCCCTGCAAGATGATCGCGCCCATCCTCCAGCAGATTGCCGACGAATACGGCGATCGCCTGACGGTTGCCAAGGTGGATGTCGAAGCCAGCCAGGGCACGGCCATGAAGTACGGCATACGCAGCATCCCGACACTGATCCTGTTCAAGAACGGTGTCGTCGAGGCACAGCACGTGGGCATGTTGTCCAAAGAGCAGTTGAGCAAACTGCTTCAGTCGAAACTGTGAGAATCAGACCATGAGAGGTTATCTGGGTAATTCAGCGCGTAATCGTCCCAAGGGCGGTGGTGGCAACAACGGCCCCCGCAACCGCAATGAGGACATGAACAAGAAGCATTCCATGCCCCCGCGCCGGCGCCACGGCCACGAGGAACCGATTACCTTCTCGGAAGACGAGGTGATTCCCAGGAGCCAGCTGGAAGGTGGCCAGAACCTGCTGGACCTGAACGAACTCAAGACCAAGCCGCCCGGCGAGCTGGTTGCGCTGGCCGAGTCGATGGGCATCGAGGGCATGGCGCGCTCGCGCAAGCAGGACATCATCTTCGAGGTCCTGAAGGCGCACGCGCAGAGCGGCGAGAACATCTTCGCCGCCGGCGTGCTGGAAATCCTCCAGGACGGCTTTGGTTTCCTGCGTTCCTCGGACGGCTCCTACCTGGCCGGTCCCGACGATATCTACGTCTCGCCCAGCCAGATCCGGCGCTTCAACCTGCGTACCGGTGACACGGTTTCCGGCCTGATCCGTCCGCCCAAGGAGAGCGAGCGTTATTTCGCGCTGCTCAAGGTCAGCGAGATCAACTTCGATGCGCCGGAAAACGCGCGCAACAAGGTGTTGTTCGAGAACCTCAAGCCGCTGTTCCCCAAGAGCAGGCTGGTGCTCGAGCAGGGCAATGGCAGTACCGAAGACCTGACCGCGCGCATCATCGACCTGTGCGCGCCGATCGGCAAAGGCCAGCGCGGGCTGATCGTCTCGCCGCCGAAGGCCGGCAAGACCATGCTGTTGCAGAACATCGCGCTCGCCATCACCTCCAACCATCCCGAGACCTACCTGATCGTGCTGCTCATCGACGAGCGGCCGGAGGAAGTCACGGAGTGGGAGCGCAGCGTGCGCGGTGAAGTGGTCTCCAGCACCTTCGACGAGCCGGCCAGCCGGCACGTGCAGGTGGCGGAGATGGTGATCGAAAAGGCCAAGCGCCTGGTCGAGCACAAGAAGGACGTCGTCATCCTGCTCGATTCGATCACGCGGCTGGCGCGTGCCTACAACACCGTAGTGCCCTCGTCCGGCAAGGTGCTGACCGGCGGCGTGGATGCCAACGCCCTGCATCGCCCCAAGCGTTTCTTCGGCGCGGCCCGCAACATCGAGGAGGGCGGCAGCCTCACCATCCTCGCCACCGCACTGATCGATACCGGCTCGAAGATGGACGACGTGATCTACGAGGAGTTCAAGGGCACCGGCAACATGGAGATCCACCTCGATCGCCGTATCGCCGAGAAGCGCATCTTCCCTGCCATCAACATCAACCGCTCGGGAACGCGCCGCGAAGAACTGCTCACCCAGCCGGATGAACTGCAGAAGATGTGGATCCTGCGCAAGGTCCTGCACCCGATGGACGAGCTGGCAGCCGTCGAGTTCCTGCTCTCGAAGATGCAGGACACCAAGAGGAATGTCGACTTCTTTGATTCGATGAAGCGTTAGCTGGCTGGGCCGTCCGGCGCCGCGAATCGCCGGACGGCCCACCCCGCAGCCTTGTCGCTCAGTCCGCTTCCGCGATGATCGTGTCTGCGATCACGCAGCCGCCGATATCCTCAGTGCCGAAGATCGATACCGACTGACCGGCTTCCAGGTCGTCGAGATCACCGCGCACGCTCGAGAAGCCATCGTCGTCGTCGACCAGGAAGATCTGGCTGCTGTCGGCGTCGATGCAGCGCTCATTGCCTTCCGTCGGGCTGACCATGAGGCTTCCCGCGACCGTGTCGACGGAGAGGATCGTGCCGTCGAAATTCACCGCGGCCGGCAGTTCACCGATACCGAGGATCACCAGCGGCGAGCGGATCACATCCTCGCTGCCGATGGCCAGCAGTCCGTCGATCAGGGCGCCACGATCCACGAGGATGTCGTCGCGGGTGAGCTCTTCACCATCGCGGCTGAAGATGCGGCTCTTCGGATAGAGCTGCACCGGCAGCGGTGCGTCAGCGACGATGCCCTGGCCCGCAGCCAGGTCGAGGCTGAAGCGATCGCTGACTGCATCGACCGTCGAGGTGACGATACCGCGGACGCGCTGGTAGGTGCCCAGTGGACCTTCCTCGACCACGAAGGCATCCAGCACCAGCGGGTGGTCATCGTCGCCATTGTCGAAGTCGAAATCAGCCTCGTCGCGGGGGCGGAGCCGGCCGATGGCGGTGACTTCCTCACCCTCTGCGAGCCCGGTGAAGTCCTGTGGCAGGCCGCTGGCATCGAACAGGCCAGTGGCCTCGTCGGTGCTGACGCCGATGCAGCGACGTACCTCGTGATCATCGTCATCCTCCTCGTGGTTCCACTTCGAGGCGAACCCGGTCTGGCACAGGCGGAAGCTGCTGCTGGCGAGGTCGATTCCGGTGATCTCGCCATGGATGCGCGTCAGGCGCGCATCAGGCCGGGGCTGGGTGCGGATGTCGACGAAGATCACCGGGCGAACGATCAGTTTGCCGTTGCCGGTCTCGGTGATCTTCAGTGATTTCTCCATGTCGAAATCGAGTTCGACGAACACCACATCGCCGGACTCGAGCTGGAACGGACCGCGCGGGTTCAGGTCGATCTTGCCGTTGCCGACGATCTGCGGGAACTGCTCCTCGATGACGATGACATTGTCGTTCTCGTCACGATCGGTGTCGCGCAATACCAGGTCGCTGACCTGCAGCCGGATCTTGCTGTAGCTGCCGGGTGGTACCTGATCGGATACCGCGAACAGCTCGGAGAAGTCGGCGAGTTGCAGCAGGTCCAGGCTTTCTTCGCCCTCGAACAGTGTCACCTGCCGGTTGTCGCCGATGAGTTTCACCGAGGTGATGGTGGCGATTGCCTCGTCCCATCGGCCGACCGGGGCATCGGTTATCAGCAGGCCGACGGTTGCCGGTGCTTCGCTGGTCGTCGTGCCGCCGCTGCCGCCACCACCGCCGCAGCTGGCGATGAACAGGGAGAGGGCCAGGGCAAGGAATGTGAAGCTGTGTTTGCGCATGTCCGGAACACCAGGGGATGTGGAGGGACGGGTCCGGAATAGTGCGCCTGTATCAGGCTGAAAACCAGACAGTTGCGCTTATGTCAAAAGCGGCTGCCGCCGCGATGCAACCGCGCGGCGCTTCGTCTACAAGCCCCGCGCGATCGCGCGCCAGGCGATGTCGCTGCGATAGAAGGCGCCATCCCAGTGGATCTGCCGGACCAGCGCGTATGCCGTCTGCTGCGCAGCACCTACCGTATCGCCGGTGCCGACCACGCAGAGTACGCGCCCGCCGCGCGTGACGATCTGGTCTTCGGTGTTGAAGCCGGTGCCGGCGTGAAAAACTTTCGCCGTCGCCGAGGGTGCGGTTGGCAGGCCAGTGATGACGTCACCGTTGCGGTATTTGTCCGGGTAGCCGCCGGCGGCCATCACCACGCCGACCGTCGGGCGCGGATCCCACTCTGCCCTGGTCTTGCCGAGATTGCCGTCGAGTGCCGCTTCGATGAGTGTCAGCAGGTCAGACCTGAGACGGAACAGGATCGGCTGGGTTTCGGGATCGCCGAAGCGGCAGTTGAATTCCAGCACCTTGAGCGAGCCGTCGGGGGCGATCATCAGGCCGGCATACAGGAAGCCGGTGTAGCGCACGCCATCCTGGCGCATGCCCTCGACCACCGGCCGCATCACCTGCTGCATCACGCGTTCGGCGATTTCGTCGGTGACGACGGGTGCCGGTGAGTAGGCGCCCATGCCGCCGGTGTTGGGGCCGCGGTCGCCGTCGTCGCGGGCCTTGTGGTCCTGCGAGGTGGCGAGCGGCAGTATCGCGCCGTCCACGCCAA
>JAHDYM010000033.1 GCA_023383705.1 Gammaproteobacteria bacterium
CCCGCTCGGCGCCGACGCACAGCGGATACAGGTGCCCGCGCCGGACGTTGCCGAAGATCAGGTACTTGAGGACCCGCTCGAAAAACACCTGCCGGGCCTCGACCAGCACGTGTTCAACGGCGCCAAGCTGCTTCGAGCGCTGCTCGAGGTCCTTGATGGCAGCGGCATCCAGGCCGCCGGTGTTGATCGTCACGGTGACGATCGGCCGGCCCAGCTGCTCCTTCATCCACGGCACCAGGAACGAGGTGTCGAGCCCGCCCGAGAAGCCCAGGATGATCGGCGATTGCGTGTTCTGCTTGGTTGTCATCACTCTCTCCAGGTGCCGGGCTCTTTGCCGGCACCGCTGCTGAACCGGGCCCGCAGCCTCGCCACGAGCCGTTTCTGGTCGCCACCGCTGCCGGTGGCTATGAATATGGTGTCGTCACCCGACACCGTGCCGACGATCTCCGGCCAGCCCGAGCGGTCCAGTGACAGAGCCACCTGCTGGGCGCCGCCTTCGACGGTCTTCACCACCGTCTGGTAGGGCCCGGCGGTCCGGATCTCCTTCACGAACTCCGCCAGCATCGCCATGTCGCGGCTGGTGTCCTCCTCGCCCTCGGTCACGGGCCGGTATTCCTGGTCCAGCTTGGAAATGCCCAGCTGGCGCAGGTCGCGGCTGATGCTCGATTGCGTCGCCTCGATGCCACGCTTGCGCAACAGCTCGACCAGTTCCCCCTGCCGCGACACATGCCGCTGCCGCAGGATTTTCAGGATCGCCTGCTGTCGCTCCTGGCGCTGTTCGGCGCTGACCGGCATCCGGACTCCCATGCGCATAGACAAAGAAGGATGCGCATAGTATCCAGATCGCGGGGTATGTCAAGCAGAGAATCGGCTGGCCTGCGGAATCTGCGATGCGGTGCCTGCGGTTGCAGGCTGTGTCTGAGAGTCACGGCCCGTTTTGTTGACTTCGATAAAGCTGACGGGCATACGGGTCGCATGGCCATCTGGCAGCCGGGAAACCGGTATCAATAAACCATGCCGCTCGAACTCGACACGACACAGATGTTCGCCATCGCTGCTGCGCTCGGCTGGGCGAGCGGCCTGCGCCTTTATCTGGTCGTATTCCTGACCGGCCTGGCGGGCGCGCTGGGCTGGGTCGAACTCCCGGCCGGGCTGCGCGTGCTCCAGCATCCGGCGATGCTGGGCACCAGTGGCGTGATGCTGTTCGTCGAGTTTTTCGCCGACAAGATTCCCGGGCTGGATACTCTCTGGGATCTGCTGCACACGCTGGTGCGTATCCCGGCCGGCGCGGCGCTGGCTGCTGCGGTGTTCGGTGCAGACCAGGAAACCTGGGCCGCGATGGCGGCGCTCATGGGCGGTACGCTGGCTGCCACCAGTCATGTCGCCAAGGCGACCACGCGTGCGGCGCTCAACACCTCGCCCGAGCCGTTTTCAAACGTGCTGATGTCGCTGGCCGGCGACAGCGTGGTGCCGGTCGCCTTGTGGCTGTCGTGGACACATCCTCTGGCATTCTTTGCCGGACTGGCAATCGCGCTGGTGGTGATGCTGGCGCTGATCTGGATGCTTGGAAAATTCCTGCGCGTGCTGGCACGCCGCGTGTGGGGCTGGTTTCAGCCCGGTGAGCCGGCGGCCGGAAAATAAATCTGGCACCTTTTGGGAGAACGATCGTCATGCACTGCCGGAAAACCGGATTCGTCCTCGCCGCGATGCTGTTGCTCGCGTCATTCAGCGGTCTTGCCCAGCATGAGCATGAGCACGAAGCAGCAGCTGCCGCTGGGCCACTGCTGGCCCCGGGCGAGAAGTGGGCGACCGATGCGCCACTGCGCAGTGGCATGGAGCAGATCCGCCGGCTGGTCGCGGTGCCGCAGGCAACGGTTGTTGCCGGCAGTGCCCTGACCCCCGCCGACGCACGCCAGCTTGCAGAGGGCGTGCGGTACCAGGTCGATGAGCTGATCCGGAACTGCAAGCTCGAGCCCGCAGCGGATGCGGCACTGCATCTGCTGATCGCCGACATGCTGCAGGGCCTTGACGAGCTTGCCGGCGAGCCGCCGTCGGTTTTGGGACTGGCGCGTATCCAGAACGCCATCAGGCAGTATCCACGGTACTTTTCCCATCCGGGATGGGAAGCTGGCGGCATCGACGAGCCGGCAGCACTCGCCGCGCGGTTTCAGCAGGAACTGGCCGGCAAGCTCCAGGCGGCGATGCAGGCCGGGGGACCGGTGAATGCGATCGCCGTCTGCCGTGACGAGGCGCCAGCCATCGCCAGCCGCCTGTCGCGGCAGAGCGGCTGGCAGCTCAGGCGTGTCGGTACCCGCGTGCGTAACCCGCTGACCGGCATGCCGGATGCCTGGGAGCAGCAACAGCTGGCGCAGTTCCAGCAGCGCCTGCAAAGCGGTGAAGCGGCAGGCCAGATCGACAAACTGGCAACCGTCGATGGCCCGGGTGGCCCGGTCGTGCGTTACATGCAGGCGATCGTCGTCGCGCCGCCTTGCCTGGCCTGCCACGGCGAGCCGGCGACGCAGCCCGAGGCGCTGCGTGCCGCGCTGGCGCGCGATTATCCGCACGATGCCGCTACCGGTTACGCCGCGGGCGAACTGCGCGGTGCATTCTCGTTGCAACGCCCCCGGCAGGCACCGTAGATTGCGCCGCTTTGGAGGCACGCCATGTCCGCAGCAGCATTTCCCGAGTTCTTCGACCAGGCGCCGGTCATCGTCCTGCGCGACCCGCTCGCCGAATTTCTCGGGGCTGCCGACGGCGGTGTGTTCGAGTACCACTACGCCGATGCCGTCCGCCTCGCCGGCCACAGCTGCCCGACCGTTGCCTCCGCCTTCCTGATGACCCGGGCCGCACTGGCGGCACTCCATGCTGATGCGCTGCCGGTGCGTGGCGAGATCCGCGTGGACCTTGCGCAGGCGCAGGACGCTGGCGTCACCGGCGTGATCGCCAGCATCGCGACGCTCATTACCGGTGCGACGGCCGATACCGGTTTTCGCGGCCTGGCCGGACAGTTCAACCGGCGCAACCGGCTGTACTTCAACCAGCCGCTGGCGCATGGCGAACTGCGCTTCACGCGGCTCGACAACAGCGCAGCAGTCGAGGTGGCTGCCGACATGTCGCGCGTGCCCGGCAATCCGCGCATGGCCGAATTGATGCGGCAATGTCTCGGGGGCTCGGCAAATGCGGCAGAACAGAAGGAATTTCGTGCGCTTTGGCAGGGTCGGGTGCGCAGCCTGCTGATCGACCACGCCGATGATCCCGCGGTGATACGGCTGTACCCGACATAAAGTTCCGCGCGGCCATCCCGCGGCATGTGCAGCCATTCACCGAACAGGGAGCTGCATCTGTTGTAGGCTCGGCTTCATCCGCTGTTTGCTTGCTCATCTGCCTTGGGAATACTGCACAGATTAGCCGCCGCTTATTTGCCCCGGGTACTGGAGGCTCACGCATACCGTCGTGCCTCGCATCCGCGGGTGACCGTGCTGATGTACCACGAGGTGCTTCCGGACCACCTCGACATCCCTTCCTGGCTGGTCGTCAGGGAAGCCAGGTTCCGGCGCCAGATGAGATATCTCAAGCGGCATTTCAGGATCCTGTCGATGGATGCTGCCGTCGACTACCTGGCGACCGCCGCTAACCAGGTCAAGGCGCGGCGCCCACCCGCCGTGATCACCTTCGATGACGGCTATGCGGGCAACTTCAGCTGCGCATTGCCGGTTCTCAGGGCGCTGCAGTTGCCCTTTACCGTGTATGTCTCGACCGCGATGGTTGCCGGTGGCGGCCGCTTCTGGCACGACCGGATCATCGCGGCGCTGATCACCGCCGGTCGCGGCAATCTGTCCATCCAGACCTCGGCCGGAACCCTGGAGTATTCCGGTCGTGCACGGCTGGATGCCCGCCGGTGGGCGGGTATCGAGAGCATCCTGACGCGGCTCAAAAACCTGCCGCCCGCCGAGCGCGAGGTGATCGCGGACCGGCTCGACCAGGATCTGAAGGTGCCGGCGCTGCGCATGATGACCCCTGCCGAACTCCACGAGCTGTCACGCGACAAGCTCGTGACGATCGGCAATCACACGCACGCACATGAACTCCTCGACCAGCTGGACAGCGAACGCGCCACCGCGACGATACTCAGGGCGCAGACATTGCTGGAAGAATGGACAGGCAGGCGACCGGTTCATTTTGCCTATCCGAACGGCAACTATGTCGGTGAAACCGCTGCCCTGGTCAAGCGGCTGGGCATGGCCACCGCCGTGACCGGCAATCCGCGCACCTGGGTTGAAGCAGACTCCCTGTTCGAGATTCCCCGTATCGGCATCGGGCGCTTCGATAACCTGAACCTGTTCCGCGCCCGGATGTGCGGTCTGCTGCAGTAGGCTGTTCGCTGCGGATCGAGCCGCTAGAATGCGCACTATCACCAGCATCCGGACACCGCAATGACCGCCGCATCGATCGATCCCCGTGACCGCCTGATCTTCGCCCTCGACGTGCCGGATGCCATTGCCGCCCGGCAACTGGTGGAGCAGCTCGGCGACTCCGTGACCTTCTACAAGATCGGCCTGGAGCTGATGGCGGCGGGCGGTTATTTCGAGCTGGCCGACTGGCTGCTCAAGCGCAACAAGAAGGTCTTTGCCGACCTCAAGTTCTTCGACGTGCCGGCGACGGTGGGCCGCAGCGTTGCCCTGCTGGCGAAGCGCGGCATCACCTTTGCGACCGTGCACGGCAACCAGGGCATCATGGAGGCTGCCGCGGCTGCCAAGGGCGAGCTGAAGATCCTGGCCGTGACGGTGCTGACCAGCCTGGACCGGGGTGATCTCGACGATCTCGGCTTCAAGTGTGACGTGGAAGCGCTGGTGCTGTCGCGCGCACGGCGGGCCCTGGAGGCCGGCTGCGATGGCGTGGTGGCTTCTGGACTCGAGCTGCCGGCCATGCGTCGCGCGATCGATTCACGCCTGCTGGTGGTGACGCCCGGCATCCGGCCGGTCGAGAACCGGCCCAGCGATGACCAGAAGCGCGTGGTCACCGTCGAGCAGGCCTTTGCCGACGGTGCCAACTACATCGTGGTCGGGCGGCCGATCCGCGATGCCCGCGACCCGCGCGCGGCCGCCGAGGCCATCCAGCAGACTATCGCGCGGCAGTTTTCGGCGACTTCCTGATGCGCGTCGTCTGCTGCTCAGAGTCGCAGGTCAGGCGTTCGCGTCATTGCCGGTTTTGCCGGCCACGAGGCGCAGAGTGCCTCGATCACCGCCATCAGATCGTCAAGCCTGGTGAAAGCCTCGCCCGCGGAGATGGCGCGGTGTGGGCAAGCAGCCCGCAACTCGGCCACGCGAAAGGCGGCAAGCGGCGTGGGCGTGTCAGGGTATCCCGGCGAGGAGTTCGTCAAGCAGTGCCTCCTTGTCAAACAGCCGGAAGTAGCGCCGGACCAGACTGAGGTCTACGGTCCCGCGGTTTGCCTCAAGCAGCGCCCGGATATCGTCCAGGTCCCGGCTCCGGCGGGGATCGTTGACCAGCCCCTGAAGCTTGAATGCAATCAAACCCTCCAGGCTCACCACGCGCAGTTCACCAAATGGCGTCTGGTGACTCACCGCTCCGGCAAGCAGTTCCATGGCCGCGGGACGACTGGCGAAGAGGAAGTCCACGCGCTCATCGCCGCGAACGTAGTTGGCTGCGTCGGCGCTCCGATGCAGGCACTCGTAGCCCCGGGAACGAATCGCCCCGTCGATGGCGTCGGCAAGGCGGGCATCGATCAGCAGGTCCACGTCGGTCGTTGCGCGAATCACACGGTAGGGGGCAAGTGCAAGCCCTCCAATGAGGGCACTTGCCGCCCCGAGGTCATCGAGACACCGGAGGATTTCCTGGATCTGCCTGCCCAGTCGTGAAACGGGTGCCATGGCGTGATGGTGCCAAGGTCGTGGCAGCAAGTCGACGGTGTGGCGCAGGGAATCGGCATTTCCGACCACCCCGCTGCAGGAAACGGGCGTGACCATGGGTGTGCCATCCAGCAGACTATCGCGCGGCAGTTTTCGGCGACTTCCTGAGTTTCTTTTCCAGCACCGGCCAGACGTTGTCGAGCAGCAGTGGCTGGGCCTCGGCAGTCGGGTGAATGCCGTCGGGCTGGATCAGATCGAGGTCCAGTGCAACACGCTCCAGAAAAAATTCGACAAGTTCGACCCGGTACTGCCTGGCGAGATCCGGGTATACGGCGGTGAAGGCCTGCGTATAGCCGCTGCCATAGTTGGTGGGGATCTGCATGCCGGCGAGGATGACCTCGGCACCGGCAGCCCGGGACAGTTCGATCATCTCCGCGAGGTTGCTGCGCATCACCTTGATCGGAATGCCACGCAAGCCATCGTTGCCGCCCAGTTCGATGATGACGATTGCCGGACGATGGAGTGCCAGCGTGCGCGGCAGCCGCTTCAGTCCGCTGCCGGTGGTGTCGCCGGTAAGGCTGGCGTTGACCACGGCATAACCGTACCCTTCGGCTGCCAGCCGGTCGCGAAGCAGCGATACCCACGACTCCTGCTCGCTCATGCCGTAGCCTGCACTGAGGCTGTCGCCCAACACCAGTATGGTCTGGTTGGCGGCAGTTGCCTGGGCGGCGGACACCAGCAGCATCGAAGCCACGACGGCAAGCAGCGCCTGGCGCATGAACAACAGGTTTTTTTGAATGGCGGATCGCATGGACAGTGATGCCGTACTGCGGGCAGTGGGACTGGCGAAAGAGGTTAGCAGCCCGGAAGGGACGCTGACCATCCTCGATGGCATTGATCTCGATATCGCACGGGGTGAATCGGTGGCCCTGGTCGGACCCTCGGGCGCTGGCAAGACGACCCTGCTGGCCCTGCTCGCCGGCCTGGATCGTCCGACGCGCGGCAAGGTCTGGCTGTGCGGAACCGAACTCACGGCACTGGACGAGGACGGGCGGGCCGCATTGCGCGCCCAACGCGTCGGTTTCGTGTTCCAGTCCTTCCATCTGCTGCAGTCGCTCACGGCGCTGGAAAACGTCATGCTGCCGCTCGAACTGGCTGGCGAACCGAAGGCACTCGCGATGGCGCGGGAGACGCTGGCCAACATCGGCCTCGGTGCCCGCTTTGGCCACTATCCGCGACAGCTTTCCGGCGGCGAGCAGCAGCGCGTGGCAATTGCCCGCGCCTTCGTGACCCGGCCGGAAGTGCTGTTTGCCGACGAGCCCACCGGCAACCTCGACAGTGCCACCGGTGAGCGCATCGGCCAGTTGCTGTTCGACCTCAACGCCGAAGCGCGCACCACGCTGGTGATGGTTACCCACCAGCGCGAACTGGCCGAGCGCTGCGATCGCACCATCCAGCTGGTGGCGGGCAGGATCGTCACATGAGGCCGCAGGTGCCGGCGTTTGCCTGGCGGGCTTTCATGCGCGACCTGCGCGCGGGTGAATTGTCGGTGCTGCTGACGGCGATCGTGCTGGCCGTTACCGCCATGACGGCGGTGGGTTTTTTCACCGACCGCGTCGGTGCCTCGATGAAGGAGCAGGCCAGCCAGGTGCTGGCGGCCGACCTCGTGCTGCGTTCGGCTGCACCGCTGCCGGCGGATTTCCAGGTGGAGGCACGTGAACTCGGGCTCGAAACGGCCGAGACGCTGGCGTTTCCCACCGTGGTTGTGGTCGGCGAGCAAACCGCACTCGCCGCAGTCGATGCCGTGAGCGATGCCTACCCCCTGCGCGGACAGCTCACCATCGCCGACACGATGTTTGGCGAAGGCCGGTCGGCCGAAGGCGTTCCCGCCCGTGGCGAGGCCTGGGCGGAGCCCGGCCTGCTGGGTCGGCTCAACGTCGATGTCGGTGCCACACTGACGCTGGGCAACCTGGCGCTGCGGATTACCCGGGTCCTGCAGTACAAACCGGACCAGAACATCGGCTTCGTCAATCTCGCGCCGGGACTGATGGTGAACCTCGCGGATGTGCCGGCCATGGGCGTGGTCAAGCCCGGCAGCCGCGTGACCTGGCACCAGATGTACGCGGGCAGCGACGCGCAGATCGGCAGGTTTCGCGAGAGCATCGAGCCGCGCCTGCGCCCCGATACCAGCATTCGCGGCCGGGAAGATGCCGGCGAACAGATCAACGCGGCCATCGATCGTGCGCAGCGCTTCCTGACGCTGGCGTCGCTGGTGACGGTGATCCTCGCCGCGGTGGCGGCGGCGATGGCCGCACGCCGCTACGCGCTGCGCCACCTCGACAACATCGCCCTGCTCAAGACGCTCGGTGCGAGCCAGCGCTTCGTGCTGGCAGTGACGATGGGTGAACTGCTGCTGATCATCGCCGCGACCTCGCTGCTCGGCGTGCTGCTCGGTTATGGCGCGCAGTACGGCCTCGCGGTGATCGCTGCGGAACTGGTCGGCTTCGTGCTGCCGCCGGCCTCCGGGCAGCCTTTCCTGCTCGGCGTGCTGACGGCGGCGACGGTGGTGGTCGGCTTCGCGCTGCCGCACCTGCTGCGGCTGGGCTCCACCCCGCCACTGCGGGTGCTGCGCAAGGATCTGCCGGCGCCGCAACTCGGTGCGCTGGCGACCTGGGGCACGGCGCTCGCGGCCATCGCGGCGCTGGTATTCGTGATCGTCAGGGACGCGCTGCTGGTCGGGCTGATCGCGGGCGGACTGGTCGCCATGGCCCTGCTGGCCGGTGGCATCGGCTGGCTGCTGGTCAGGAGCCTTGGACGTTTTCGGGGTGCGGCCGGTATCGCCTGGCGCTACGGTCTCGCCAATATCGCGCGGCGCGGGCCCGAGAGCATCGTGCAGATCGTGGCCTTCGGCCTCAGCCTGATGGTGCTGCTGCTGCTCGGTGTGGTGCGCAACGACATCCTCTCCACCTGGGAGGAGACCTTGCCGGATACCGCGCCGAACCACTTCATGATCAACATCGAGCCCGAGCAGTTGCCGGGGCTGCGGGCGTTTTTCCAGGCGGAGGTCGACCGTGACGTGACGGCCTTGCCGCTGATCCGCGGCCGGCTCAGCGCGATCAACGGCCAGCCCGCATCGGCGTTCAGGGCGGCGGGCGCCCAGGGGGCTGCGTTCCTGCAGCGCGAGGCCAATCTGACCTGGACCGCCGCGCTGCCGGCCAGCAATAAATTGACCGACGGGCAATGGTGGGGCAGCGACTACGCGGGGCCGCCCCAGGTGTCGCTGGATGCGAAGCTCGCCGCCAGCCTGGGCATAGGGGTTGGCGACAACCTGCGCTTCAACGTGGCCGGCGAGGACATCGAGGCAGCGGTGACCAGCCTGCGCAACGTGGAGTGGGATTCCTTCCAGCCGAACTTCTTCGTGGTGTTGTCGCCGGGACTCGCGGCCGACCTGCCGCAGACCTATCTGGCCAGCGTCTACGTGCCGCGCGACCGGGTGAGAATACTGAGCCAGCTGGTACGCCAGTTCCCGGGTGTCACGGTGATCGACCTGGAGGTGCTGCTCGCGCAGGTGCGCTCGGTCATCGACCGGGCGGCACTGGCCGTGCAGTATGTGTTCGTCTTTACCCTGCTGGCCGGACTCGTGGTGTTGCTCGCTGCCATCCAGATCACCCGCGATGAGCGGCGCTTCGAGAGCGCGATCCTGCACACGCTCGGTGCCGCGCGGCGCAAGATCCTGCAAGGAGTCGCGGCAGAATTCCTCACGCTTGGCAGTCTGTCCGGCGTGCTGGCGGCCTTCGGTGCCACCGCACTCGGCTGGGCGCTGGCGCATTACGCATTCAAGCTGGACTACGGTGTTAGCCCGCTGCTGTGGCCGCTCGGGCTGCTGGCCGGCGCATTGATCGTCGGTGTTGCCGGTACGCTGGCGACGCGCCGTGCGGTCAGCGAGCCGCCGGTTGCGGTGTTGCGGGACCGGGCCTGAGATGCCGGCCAGGGCAAATCGGGCCGGCAAGCTGCGCAAGGTCGCACCGGTGTCCTGCGGTGCCATCGTGCTGCGCGAAACCCCGGACGGACTGCGCGTGCTGATGCTGCGCGTGTTCAGGCACTGGGACTTCCCCAAGGGCCTGATGGAGACCGGTGAGCAGCATCTGCAGACGGCGCGTCGTGAAGTACGCGAGGAGTCGAGCATCAGCCAGCTCGAGTTTCCCTGGGGTGAGGTCTATGTGGATACCGGGCCCTACAACCGCGGCAAGATCGCCCGCTACTACCTCGCGCGCACCAGCCAGTCGACAGTCGAACTGCTGCAAAGCCCGGATACCGGGCGTCCCGAGCACAGCGAGTATCGCTGGGTGAGCTTCGGCGAGGCGCACCGGCTGGGTTCGCCGCGGGTGAGGCTGGCACTGAGCTGGGCCGAGAACGTGCTCAGCAAGGCCGGTGTGATTGCGCCGCCGCCGTAGGCGAGGCGCAGCCTATTCCTCGGGCCGGTCGTCAATCGGTGTTTCCTGTGCCGTCGCCAGGCTTTCATCCGGCGCAGAGCTGGCCGCGATGCCAAGATTGAAGGTCGCGAAACCCGGCATCACCATCTGGTTGAGTGCCATGCCGATCACCCGGCCATCGACCGGCGTATAGATCAGGTTCTGTTCGTTGCTGATCGGGTCGGTGACCGTGCCGAGCACATCCCCGGCCTTGACCATCTGCCCGAGCCGCACCAGCGAAAACAGGATCCCGCCGTGGTCGGCCCGGATCCACTTCGACTGGTAGTAGATGGGACGGGCTTCGCTCAGCAGATTGACGCGATTGACGATCTTCAGCGCATCGAGCAGGCGGACGATGCCCGCGGTGCCTTCACGCACCTGTGCCGACTGCAGCCGTCCGGGCTCGCCCGCTTCGAGGGTGACAGCCGGAATGCCGGCTCTTGCTGCGGCGTACCGCAGCGTGCCGGGCCGGCCCGGGTTGTGCAGCACCAGCATGCCGCCGAAGCCATCGACAAAGTTCCTGATCTTTTCATCGCGCAGGTCCGCGCGCAGCTGCGGCAGGTTGGTCCGGTTCAGGGAGCCGGTATGCACATCGATCAGTCCATCGCAGTGGCGGATGATGCTGTCGAACAGCGACCAGGCGATGCGTGAAGCCGCGCTGCCGCCCGGGTTGCCGGGAAAGTGGCGGTTCAGGTCGCGCCGGTCGGGCAGATAGCGTGAACCGCGGCGGAAACCCTGCAGGTTGACGATCGGAACGCCGATCACCGCGCCACGAATCCGCGCGGGTTCGAGATCCTGGGTGACGCGGCGCACGATCTCGATGCCGTTCAGTTCATCGCCGTGTATGGCACCGGTCAGGCACAGCGTGGGACCCCTGCCCATGCCGTTGATGACCAGCACCGGAGTTTGGTCGGAGCTGCCGTCGAAAGACTGCCCGCCGGACCACAGCAGGCGGCGCATGGTGCCCGGCGGGATGGTTTCACCGAGCAGTTCCATGGTGTTGCCGCCGCGCATGCCAACGGGAGCGGTGATGGCGCGCTGTTCCTGCTCCTGCGTCTGCCCGGCGGGCGGTTTTTGTGCCGATTCGCCGGCGGGAATTGCGGCCGGTTTCCGGCCGCAGGCACCGAGCAGCACAACGGCAAGGGCGAAGACGGCCACACGGCCGATCATTGCTGCTCTTGCTGTCAACCTGGTGTCCCCGGCTGGTGGTGGCTGTTTCAAGTGAAGCGTTCCCGATGCGGCAGGCAGTGATTCCGATGACTACAATAAGCGCCGGCAGACATGCCGCACGGGCGCGGTCCGGCGCGGTCAGCATATTATTGCGTGACACGGACCCGCGTTTATGTGAAACGTGTGCGAGTTCGGGATTGGCGGCCGGGCGTAGGCTTGGATCAAGCCTTGAGGTGTGGATCGGGTGTCACTGAGTCCTGCAAAAGCAGTTGTGCTGGCCCTGGTGCTGGGCTGTGCCGGCGGCTTGCCGGCGTTTGCCAGCGAAGCCCTGCCGCGGCCGGCAGGGCTGGAACCCGATATCGGCTTCTGGCGGCTGGTGTTCACCGATGTCTCCACCGCCCAGGTGGTCGTGCATGACAACCGCTACCTGGATATCGTCTACGAGAAGTTCGACATCCCGGCGGGAGCCAGCGATTCGACCCGCCGGCGCATGATGGACGCCGCCGCCGCGAAATACGAAGGCATACTCAAGCGACTGGCCACCGGCCAGCGCAGCGGCCTGGACCGCGAGGAAGCCCGCGTGCTGGCGCTCTGGGCGGGCCGGGCCAGCAACGACAGCCTGCGGGCTGCCGCCGGGCGGGTAAGGACCCAGCAGGGTCTTGCCGACCGCTTCCAGCAGGGGCTGGTGCGCTCGGGTCGCTGGAAAGACCACATCCAGCTGAACCTGCGCGAAGCCGGTGTGCCCGAGAGCCTGGCAGCGCTGCCGCACGTCGAGTCCTCCTTCAATCCCGAGGCACGGTCTTTTGTCGGTGCAGCGGGTCTCTGGCAGTTCACCGCCGGCACCGGTCGCAACTACATGCGTATCGACAACGTGGTCGATGAGCGCCGCGATCCCTTCCGTTCGAGCGAGGCGGCAGCGCGCCTGCTGCGTTCCAATTACCAGTCGCTGCAATCCTGGCCACTGGCGATCACCGCCTACAACCACGGTGCCGGCGGCATGCGGCGCGCCGTGCGCGAGATGGGCACCAGCGACATCGAGTCGATCGTGCGCAACTACGACGGGCCGTCTTTCGGTTTTGCCTCGCGCAATTTCTATGTGTCCTTCCTGGCGGCCGATGAGGTGGATCGCAATCCGCAGAAATTCTTCGGCGACATACAGCCGGAACCGGCCGAGCGCGGTACCACCATCGTGCTGGCCGACCATGTACGCGCCGATACCCTCGAGCGCAGTCTCGGTGTTTCGCGCGAGACCCTGCGCAGCTGGAACCCGGCGCTGCTGGCGCCAGTCTGGTCGGGCAGCCGGGCAGTGCCACGCGGCTTCAGCCTGCGCGTGCCGGAAGGCGTGGCCGATGCGCAGGCAGTCGCACGGCTGGCTGCTGCTGATCCGGAAGCCGAGCGCGAGCGGGCCCGCAAGGCGGCGCTGAGCCCGGCAACGCACAAGGTACGCAGTGGCGAAACCCTGTCGGGGATCGCGCAGCGCTACGGTACCTCGCCGTCGCGGCTGGCCGGGCTCAACAATCTGTCGAAAAAGAACCTGATCCGCGTGGGCCAGGTGCTGAAGCTGCCGGGGGACGCGCGCGCCGGCACGGGCGCGGGCCGGCAGGCTGATGGTCCCGCCACCTATGTGGTCAAGCGTGGCGATTCGCTGGGCAGCATTGCCAGGCGCACCGGTGTGACGCAGCGCCAGCTCATGGCGATCAATTCGCTGGATAATCCGCATCGAATCTATCCCGGCCAGCGTTTGCGGCTGAGGACCAGCCCCGGAGGCGGCTGAACATGACCCGGTCCATCCTGATGAAAGTCCGTTGTGTGCTCGTGCTGGCCTGTGCATGTCTGGCCGGCAATGCGCTGGCCTCCAACCTGGAGGTCGCAGACCGTGTCGTTGTGCGCAAGTCCGAGCGCAAGCTGCTGCTGCTGCGGGGCGAGCGGGTATTGCGCTCCATGGACATCGCGCTTGGCCTCTCGCCGAAGGGTGCGAAATACCGGGAAGGTGATTTCCGCACGCCGGAAGGCAGTTACCGGCTCACCAGCCGCAATGCCAACAGCGAGTACTACCTGGCCCTCAAGGTTTCCTATCCCAATCCGGTGGACGAGCAGCGTGCGGCAGCGGAGGGGGTGTCGCCGGGTGGCCTGATCATGATCCATGGCCAGCCGAACCGGCCGAGCAAGCCCCTCGATTACTACCAGAAGAACGACTGGACCAACGGCTGCATCGCCGTTTCGAATTCGGACATGGTGGATATCTGGCTGATGACGCCTGACGATACGCCGATCCATATCCTGCCCTGAATGACCGCCCGGACCGTCATCGAGGTGATGCCCGAGGGCGCCCTCGAGGTGCTTTCACAGCACGAGGTCGACCGGCTGCGCAGCACCGGCGAAGGCGGCTATCACGAGTTGCTGCGCCGCTGCGCCCTGGCAGTGCTGAACTCGGGCGCCGAGACCGACGATACCCGCGAAGTGCTGGAGCGTTACCGGAAGTTCGACATCAGCATCGTGCAGCAGGACCGTGGCGTGAAGCTTGCGCTGAGCGATGCGCCTGAAACGGCCTTTGTCGAGGGCCAGATGATCCGCGGCATCCGCGAACTGCTGTTCGCCGTGTTGCGCGACGTGATCTACATGCACAACGAGTTCAGTACCCCCGGCCAGTTCGACCTGGCCAGCAACTACGGCATCACCAATGCGGTTTTCCACGTGTTGCGCAATGCGGGCGTGCTGCGCGCCGGGAGCGATCCCAATCTCGTGGTCTGCTGGGGCGGGCACTCCATCAGCCGCGAGGAGTATGAATACACCAAGGAGACCGGCTACCAGCTGGGCCTGCGCAAGCTGAATGTCTGCACCGGTTGCGGTGCCGGTGCGATGAAGGGGCCGATGAAGGGCGCAACCATCGGGCACGCCAAGCAGCGCATCCGCAACGGCCGCTATATCGGGCTGACCGAGCCCGGCATCATCGCTGCCGAGTCGCCCAACCCCATCGTCAATGAACTGGTGATCATGCCGGACATGGAGAAGCGCCTCGAGGCCTTCATCCGCATTGCCCACTCGATCATCATTTTCCCGGGTGGCGTGGGCACCGCGGAGGAAATCCTGTTCCTGCTTGGCATCCTGCTGCACCCGGACAATGCGGATAACCCGCTGCCGATGATCATGACCGGTCCCGAGTCGAGCCGGCCCTACCTGGAGCGCATCGATGCATTCATCGGTGCGACGCTCGGACCGGAAGCGCAGCGGCGCTATTCGATGATCGTCGGCGATCCGGCTGCCGTTGCCAGTTCGGTGCTCGGCAGCATCCGCAAGGTACGCGATTACCGCCACAGCCGGAGCGATGCCTACTATTTCAACTGGCGCCTGAACATCGATGCGGGTTTCCAGCAGCCTTTCATGGCCACGCATGAGTCGATGGCTGCGCTGGAGTTGCGCCGTGACCTGCCGCCGGCAGTGCTGGCCGCGAACCTGCGCCGCGCATTCTCCGGCATCGTCAGCGGCAACATCCGCGACGAGGGCATTCGTGCGATCGAGGAGCACGGGCCATTCGAGATCCGCGGTGATCGCAGCGTGCTCGCCGAGCTCGATGGCCTGCTGCGCGCCTTCGTCGCGCAACACCGCATGCGCCTTCCTGGTCGCGCGTATGTGCCCTGTTACCGCGTGGTGATCTGAAAGCGATTTTACGTTTGCTGCCGGTTTGCGCGACGCCGTCGACACCTGCGGCGTGTATCGAAGCGGCAATATTTGGCCTGTGAACTGCGCCCTTCCGATGCCGGCCGTGTGTGCCCACGATTCGCCCAACGCTGAATCCCCGGGAAACAAACATGGCCGATCACAAGAGTCAGTCGCTGAGCTCACGCTATCCGGAACTGCGTGACGACAAACCCGCCGGTGCACCGGCGCGCATGCAACCGGCAGGCGATCACCGCAGTCCGGGCTTCGCCGCCCAGAACGGCAAGGAGGTCACCAACTGGGACGCCTATCGCCGCTGGCTGAGCCGCGTACAGCTGCCCGACAAGCGCCGGACCGCCATGGATCCCTCCCTCTATACCTGGAAGGGCTACCGGAACTGGGCGGACAAGGTTCGCCGCGACTGGACCCCTGAAGAGAAATAGATCGGATACATGCCGGACCTCGGCCGGCCCCGTCCCAGAAACAGAACATGTCTGACAGCGACAACGAGCGAACCGCTTTCCGCAACGCCGATACCCTGCACCGCAGGGCCTGGATCGACCGCGCCCTGTCCGGTGTGCGGGCACGCCTGCATCGGGAGGATGAAGGCGAGCTGGGCCAGTCGGCGCCGCCTCCAGTGCCCATGGCTGCCCCCCAGCCGCCGCGTCCGCACCTCTACGTGGTCCCCAACCGTCGCAGCGGCTGAAGCCAGGCCATCTTCAGGGCCTGAACCTTGATTTTCCGGCGACTGCCCCCATAACGGCGGCTTGCCGGAGCGGCCCCGTGCCTGCTCCCCGAAGAACAACCGGACGCAGGTACTTCCATGACAGTCGAGACACGCGAGACCCACGGTTTCCAGGCCGAGGTGCAGAAGCTCCTGCACCTCATGGTGCATTCCCTCTACAGCAATCGCGAGATTTTCCTGCGCGAGCTCATTTCCAACGCTTCCGACGCGGCCGACCGGCTGCGCTTCGAGGCGATTTCGGCGCCCGAGCTGCTGGAGCCGGATCCGGAGCTGAAGATCCGCATCGACTTCGATACCGCCGCGCGCACCGTTTCCATCGAGGACAACGGCATCGGCATGTCGCGCGAGGACACCATCCGCCAGCTGGGCACGATCGCGCGTTCCGGTACCGGCGAGTTTCTCAGCAAGATGACCGGCGAGCAGCGCCGCGATGCCAACCTGATCGGCCAGTTCGGCGTCGGTTTCTACTCGGCATTCATCGTCGCCGACCGGGTCGAGGTGCTGACCCGCCGGGCCGGCGCGCCGGCCAGCGAGGGTGTGCGCTGGGAGTCCGATGGCCAGGGTGAATTCGTGATCGAGACCATCGACCGGCCGGAGCGCGGCACGCGGGTCACCCTGCACCTGCGCGAAGACGCTGCCGAGTTTGCCGACGCGTTCCGACTGCGTGCGCTGATCCGCAAGTATTCCGACCACATCGCCTTCCCGGTGCTGGTGAAGGGCAAGTCGGCCGATGAAACGGAGGCGAAGGAGGAGTCGGCCAATGATGCCAAGGCGCTCTGGACCCGTCCGCGCAGCGAAGTCAGCACCGAGGAGTATCTCGAGTTCTACAAGCACATCGCACATGACTTCCAGGATCCGCTGACCTGGAGCCACAACAAGGTCGAGGGCAAGCACGAGTACACCAGCCTGCTCTACATACCGGCGCACGCTCCCTGGGACCTGTGGAACCGCTCGGGTTCGCGGCACCTCAAGCTGTATGTGAAGCGCGTCTTCATCATGGACGACGCCGAGCAGTTCCTGCCGCTGTATCTGCGCTTCGTGCGCGGGGTCGTCGATTCCAGCGACCTGTCGCTGAACGTCTCGCGCGAACTGCTGCAGCAGGATGCGGTCGTCGAGACGATGCGTGGCGCGATCACCCGGCGCGTACTCGACACGCTCGACAAGCTGGCGAAGGAAGAGCCGGAAAAGTATGCGATCTTCTGGAAGGAATTCGGCCGGGTGCTGAAGGAAGGTCCGGCAGAAGACCACGGCAACCGGCAGCGTATCGCCGGCCTGCTGCGCTTCAGCTCCACCGCGGATGACAACCCGGTCCCGGCCCGCTCGCTGGCGGACTACGTGGCGGCGCGCAACACCGCCAGCGATGATCCGCTCGCCAGCCAGAAAGTCATCTGGTACCTGACGGCGGACAGCTTCAACGCGGCGCGCTCCAGTCCGCACCTGGAAGTCTTCCGCAAGAACGGCATCGAGGTGCTGCTGCTCACCGACAATATCGACGAGTGGCTGGTCAGCCACCTGCACGATTTCGATGGCTGGGAGTTCCGCGACGTCAAGCGCGGTGACCTGCCCGCCGAGAAGCCCGCGCAGGATGGCGGGGAAGAGAAGCCGGCGGCCACCGAACACGGCGCGCTGATCGAGCGCATCAGGAAGCAGCTCGAGGCCCAGGTGTCGGAAGTGCGCGCAACCACGCGCCTGACCGAATCACCCGCCTGCCTGGTGCTCGGTGAATACGAACTCGGCGCGCAGATGCGCAAGCTGATGCAGGCCACGGGGCAGGCGGTGCCGGAGAGCAAGCCCATCCTGGAGATCAACCCGGCCCATCCGCTGCTGCAGCGCCTGGACGCCGAGCAGCACGAGGCGCGCTTTGCCGACCTCGCCAGGCTGATCTTCGACCAGGCCAGCCTGGCGGAGGGCGGGCAGCTCGAGGATCCGGGCGCCTTCGTGCAGCGGCTGAACCGGATATTGCTGGGCTGAGCGCAGAACCCGGCCGGTCGGCGGCCGGAATGCGTCCTACTCAGGAGCGGCGGCTTTACCGGGCCGCCGTTTTCGGCGCGGCCATCTTCGCGGTCATCGTGATCCAGCCGTCCGCCTGCCAGGGCGAGAACTCCAGCTCCATGCCCATCACGGCAGCGCGCTTCTGCATGGCCGGGATCGTGAAGGTCTCGTGGACCTCGCGCTCCGTCATGTCGAACTGGCCGATCGACTTGCCGGCGGTGAGCACCGGGCCGTAGGGCGACTTCCAGCGTATCGTCATGCCCTCGCGCTGGTACTCGAGCACGAGCTGGTAGAAGCAGGCGGTACGCTCGGTGATGGCAATGAGGCCGAGCTCGGGGCTGCCACCGAGGCTGATGAGTTTGCCAACCCGCTGGAGCATCGGGGTCTGGGTGAGTGCCTCGTGATCGACGTACTGCTCGACCATGCCGTTGTTCTTGGCAAATTGCAGTGCAGTGAGCTGGGCTTTCACCACGCCGTCGTTCAGTTCGTGCTGGTAGGGTTCGGTGACGCTGATCACCTGGATCGCGCGGGCCACCGCGAGGCCCACGGTTGCCTGTTGCGCAGCGTTGAACTGCAGGGCCAGCCCGCGATCGGGACCGACCTTGCGGATTGCTTCCATGACGGCCTTGCCAAGTTCGGCCTCGCGGCCCTCGAAGCCGCTGTGCGTGTAAAACTGGTCCGGCGGCGGCGGTGCCTTGGGGTGGCGCGGGACATGCTTGTCTTCGGCGGTGGCGGCACTGACGACGAGCAACAGGCAGGCGGCAGAGGCGACGATACGGCTGAGCATGGGCGTTGACCTCGTGTCGGAGAATGCGTTCTTTATAGTGCAAAGCGCAGGCGAGTGGGCGCTGTTGCACGCGGTGTCTGCCCGATGGACAGCCGCCGGCGACCGCGAGCACGTCCTGGTCGGATGACGGGGTCGTGGTTCCCGATCCGGTTTGAGATCCCTCAAAACAGCGTGTAGATGAACGGGGCGACCGCCGAGCCCTGCGACAGCACGATCAGCGCACCGAGCAGCACCATGACGATGATGATGGGGGCCATCCAGAACTTCTTCCGCTCCCGCATGAAGGCCCAAAGGTCCTTGAGAAAGTCGATCATCAGAATGGCCTCTCCAGATTCCTGGCAGGTGGCTTGGCGCTGGGTACCCGGTAGCTTGCGGAGTTGTCGAAGCGCCGCACCAGCGAGTCCTTGCCGAACCGGCGGCGCATGAGCCCGATCGGCGTTATGACCAGGAAGAAGACTATGCCCATGATAACCGGCGTCGTCACCTTGCTCATCAGCAGCCCGAACTTCATCCAGCCACGGTAGACCGCCCCCAGCGACTGCGGGGCCACGAGGCCCCATGCACCGAGCACGCCGGCGATGACCCAGGGCCAGGCCGGAATGGGCCGCTCCAGCAGCCACGGGAAGAACAGCCCGAACAGGACGGCGACGATGCCGCCCGTGACGAGGCCGAACTCCCGCAAGCCCTTCCGGTCAGGTGTCCTGATTTCCTGGTCCATGGGGTCAGTCCAGCTCGAACTCGGTTTTCCATGACTCGTCGCGCTCGACTACCGGCTGGTCCTGCTTGTCCATCAGGAAATTCTCGACGACCAGGAAGTCCATCTCGGTGCGCATGAAGCAGCGCCAGGCGTCGGCGGGCGTGCACACGATCGGCTCGCCGCGGACGTTGAACGAGGTGTTCACCAGCACGCCGCAGCCAGTCTCGGCCTCGAATGCCCTGAGCAGCGCGTGATAGCGCGGGTTCGTCTCTGCGTGCACCGTCTGCACGCGTGCGGAGTAGTCGACGTGGGTGATCGCCGGCAGCTCCGAGCGCTTCAACCTGAGTTTCTCGATGCCGAACAGCTTCTGCTGCTCTTCGGTGAGCGGGATGCGGAGGCTGCCGCGGACCGGCGCCACGATCAGCATGTAGGGGCTCTCTGCGTCGAGATCGAAGTAGTCGCCCACGCGCTCCGCGAGCACCGATGGCGCAAACGGCCTGAAGGACTCGCGGTACTTGATCTTGAGGTTCATCACGGTCTGCATCCGGGCGCTGCGCGGATCGCCGATGATCGAGCGTCCGCCGAGCGCGCGGGGGCCGAACTCCATGCGGCCCTGCACCCAGCCCACCACGTTCTCTCCGGCAAGTATCTTCGCCAGGCGGGGCATGAGCGCGGCATCCTCGAGTTCCACGTAGCGGGCGCCGGCCGCATCGAGCTGGCGACGGACCTCGTCGCGGTCGTAGCGCGGACCAAGGTAGGAGCCCTGCATGGCATCGCGTCCGTTCGCCTGGCGGGGCGCATCGCGGTATTCGTGCCAGGCGACTGCCGCCGCGCCAAGCGCGCCGCCCGCATCACCGGCGGCCGGCTGGATCCACAGATGCCTGAATGGCCCCTCGCGCAACACGCGCCCGTTGGCGACGCAGTTAAGGGCCACGCCGCCTGCCAGGCAGAGGTTTTCCTCACCGGTCTCCCGGTGCAAGGTGCGCGCGAGCCGCAGGACCACTTCCTCGGTGACCGCCTGGATGGAGGCGGCGAGGTCCATCTCGCGCTGCGTGACCTGGCTCTCGGACTTGCGCGGCGGGCCGCCGAAGAGCGCATCGAAGCGCTCGTTCGTCATGGTGAGCCCGGTGCAGTAGTTGAAGTACTGCATGTCGAGGCGAAAGGTGCCGTCGTCCTTGAGGTCGATCAGCTTCTCGCGGATGAGTCCCGCGTAAACCGGGCGCCCGTACGGCGCGAGGCCCATCAGCTTGTACTCGCCGGAGTTGACCTTGAAGCCGGTGAAGTAGGTGAACGCCGAGTACAGGAGTCCGAGCGAGTGCGGGAAGTCGATCTGCCACAGCGGATCGAGCTGGTTGCCGTGGCCGCGCCATGCCGAGGTCGTGGCCCACTCGCCGACGCCATCGAGGCATAGCACGGCGGCGCTCTGGAACGGGCTGAAGTAGAAGGCCGAGGCTGCGTGCGACTGGTGGTGGCCGGCAAAGTGCAGGGGTGGCAGCTGGCCCGGCTTGCAGCCGGCCAGTTCGCTGAACTCCCGCTTCAGCGTCGTCTTCAGGTAGAGCTTCTCCTTCAGCCAGACCGGCATCGCGGCGAGGAAGGAGCGGAATCCGCCCGGCGCGTAGCTCAGGTAAGTCTCGAGCAGTCGCTCGAATTTCACCAGCGGCTTGTCGTAGAAGACGATCTGGTCGACGTCAGCGAGGCCGATGCCGGCTTCGCCAAGACAGTAGCGGATGGCGTGCGCAGGAAAGCGCGGGTCGTGCTTCCTGCGGGTGAAACGCTCCTCCTGGGCTGCGGCCACGATCTGCCCGTCGCACAGCAGCGCGGCCGCGCTGTCGTGGTAGTAGGCGGAGATGCCGAGTATGTGCGTCATCGACTCAGCCAAGGTGGAGGCGTCCCCACTCGATCGCCGGACAGCGGTCCATGATAACCGTCAGTCCTGCCTTGCGGGCGCGCTCTGCAGCGGCCTCGTTGATGACATCGAGTTGCATCCATACGGCTTTTGCGCCGATGGCGATGGCGGCATCGACGACCGGTCCGGCTGCCTCGGAGTTGCGGAACACATCGACCAGGTCCACCGGTACCGGAATGTCCGACAGCTGCGCGTAGACGGTTTCGCCCAGCAGGCTTTCACCGGCGTGACCGGGATTGACCGGGATGCAGCGATAGCCCTTGCCCTGCAGGAAACGCATCACGCCATGGGAAGCGCGGTGCGGTTTGGGTGAGGCGCCGACCACGGCGATGGTGCGGGTGCCGCGCAGGGTCGCGGCGATCACCGCGTCGGGCGTGAGATCGCTCATTCAGGCCTCACGGCCACAGCCGTGGCCGGTATCCTGGCGCTCGACCTGCACCGTGCTGTGGCCGATGCCGAAGCGGTCTTCGAGTCCTTCCGTGAGTTCGTGCAGGAAGTGGTCGTCGCTACCGTCGGGCATGACCAGGTGCACGGTCAGCGCATTCTCGGTGGTGCTCATCGCCCAGATATGCAGGTCGTGGATGTGCGTCACGCCGGGCAGTGCGCCGAGCCAGGCGGAGACAGCGCCGGGGTCTATGCTGCGCGGAACGGCGTCGGTAGCCAGGTCGACTGATTCCCGCAGCAGGTCCCAGGTGCCCCAGACGATGGCCGCAACGATGATGAGGCTGATGACCGGGTCCAGCCACTGCCAGCCGTACATCAATATCGCGATGCCACCGATGACCACGCCGAGCGACAGCAGCGCATCTGCGGCCATGTGCAGGAAGGCGGCGCGGATGTTCAGGTCGCCGTGCCGGCCGCCGGCAAACATCAGCGCAGTGGCGGTATTGATGATCACGCCGATACCGGCGACCACGATCATGGTCATGCCGTCGAGCGGCGCGGGGTTGCTGAAACGTTCTATGGCTTCCCAGGCGATGCCGCCCATGGCGAGCAGCAACATGCCGGCGCTCAGGAGCGAGGCAAGGATCGTCGTGCGCCGGTAACCATAGGTCCGGCGGGGCGAGGGCTTGCTGCTGGCGAGAGTCGCGGCGCCCCAGGCAAGGGCGAGTGACAGCACATCGCTGAAGTTGTGGCCGGCATCCGCGATCAGGGCCAGCGAGCCGGCGATATATCCGTAAGCCGCCTCGACGATGACAAAGCCCAGGTTCAGGGCGATGCCGGCGGCGAAGCGCCTGCCGTAGCCGCCGGGCGGCGGGCCGTGGTCGTGGTGATGGTGCCCGTGTGACCTGGCGTGCGCGGCGCCGTGACCATGTGCATCATGGTCATGGTCATGGTCATGGTCATGGTCATGGCCGTGGTCGTGCTGGCCCATGGTCCGCTTTTGCCCGAAAAAATATTTCAAAGTTGAGATTAGCACGCTGTTTTCGCGAGCCTCGGAAAATTAAGCTCGGCTGATCATGGATCTCATTTAGATGGGCAGCGGACACTCTTCCAGGGATGCACTCAGCCTGCGCGGCCCGGCCGGCCGCATCGAGGGGCTGCTCGACATGCCGGCGGGGCCGGTGGTGTCGGCCGTCGCGGTGATCTGCCATCCGCATCCGCAGCACCAGGGCACCCAGCTCAACAAGGTCGTGCACACCATCAGCCGGAGCATGAATGAGCTGGGTGCGCCAGCCATCCGTTTCAATTTTCGTGGCGTAGGTGCCAGCGAGGGGACTTTTGCCGACGGCTGGGGCGAGACGGAGGATGTGATTGCCGTCGCGGAATGGGCGCGCAACCGCTTCCCGCAGGCAGAACTGTGGCTGTCGGGCTTTTCCTTTGGTGCGGCCGTGGCGATCCGCGCGGCCACCGGGCTCAGGCCGGCCCGGCTGATCAGCGTTGCGCCCCCGGTGGCGCGCATGGCCGGGCTGCTCGCCGATGCGCGGCCTGCATGTCCCTGGCTGGTCGTGCAGGGTGCGGCCGATGAGGTCGTTGCGGCCGCCGATGTGCAGCGGTGGCTGCAGGCAGGCCATCCGACCGCAGAGCTGGTGATGCTCCCGGAGGTTGGGCACTTTTTCCACGGCCGCCTGACGCTGTTGCGGGAAACGCTGACCGCGTGGGTGACGGCCGGCCGGCCACCGGCCCCGGCCGGCTGACCGGACGGTGCGGTCGCGGCGCCTGCCGCGGATTGCTCAGTTGCCGTAGAACTGTCGCTGGAAGCGCACTGCCATTGGCGCGCCGCTGGCATCGGCCGGTTGGGCCTCGATGCTGAACACCAGGATTTCCTCGCCCGAGATCGATACATCGCCAACGTAGTAGATGGCCTCGCCCTCGCGGATCTCCCGGACGCTGAGGTTCTTGGCCTGGCCGTTCAGGTTGACTGCACTGGCGCTGACCTTGCCGGGCACTGGAACATCCGGTGCACCTTCGGCCTTCTTCAGCATGGAAACGTTCAGCAGCACGCGATTGGCGCTGCGCATGATGCCGTAGTTGCTGGCGATCTCGGGTGTCAGCGTATCTGTCGGGATAGCCGAGTAGAGCAGCACATAATCGCCGAAGTCGCGCGACGAGGCATCCGCTGGCTCCAGCGCCTGTGTGGACGGGATGGAGGCAGGCTGGCCGGCAGGCCTGCCGCAGGCTACCAGCAGGCTGGCCGCGAGCAGGGTGACAAGAATTCTTGCAGTGACGTACATGGCGACACCTCACAAGGAACCGGGTCAACGCCCCGACTATAGCGTGCGACGCAGCTCACCACGAGTTTGCAGGCATCTGCGCCGGTTTCAGCGCGCGACCCTCACCGGTGCGGGCCGCAGCGTGCCGCGGACCCGCTCGGTCAGCTCGGCCAGCGGTGTCTTGGCGAGGTTGCGGGGCAGCTGTGCAGTGACCCTTGTCCGCAGGGCTGCGGGCAGCAGCTGGCGGTACTGGCTGAGCAGGCGCGCGCCGGCCACGAGCACGATGTCCGGTTCCCCGGGACCTTTCGCAGC
Source organism: Gammaproteobacteria bacterium (assembly GCA_023383705.1). Classification (GTDB taxonomy): domain Bacteria; phylum Pseudomonadota; class Gammaproteobacteria; order Steroidobacterales; genus SHZI01. Next base: position 24,260 of record JAHDYM010000033.1, read on the forward strand.
CTGGGCCACGGCTTTAACCACCTGCTTTGCGAATCTCGCATCGGCGGCGCGTTTCAGGTCCTGGTGGCTTTCAAGGGCGTGACGCACGCCGCTGGCAGCGTTGATGGTCCGGGCTGGCCGGTCTGTCCCCAGATCGCGGGTCCGCTGGTGGGCGGTGGGGTTGTGCAGCTCCGGGCCCGGCTTGAGCACGCCGGAGCGCGTGGCCATGGTGTAGAGGCGCGCTACCGAAGCATCAGCGACGACGACGAGAAAACCTGCCATACCGATCACCTCCCGGGTCCCAGCATGCTCCCGTACGGGGCTGCCGGCAATTGATGCTGCGCCACGGCGCAAGCTTGCTGCGGCACCCGCCTGAGCAAGGCCGGTCAGGCAACCCAACAAGCCAAATAAGCCAAATAAGCCAAATAAGCCAAATAAGCCAAATAAGCCAAACCCGGCACCCTTAGAACAGGGGGACTACGGAGTTGGCGCAGAGCATGGCGGACCAGATCGAGCGGGTGGGCAGGAGCATCATCAGTGCCTGCAGGCCGATCAGCACGAAGATCGGCGAGAGGTCGAGGCCGCCGATCAGCGGGATCACGCGTCGCACGGGTTTGAGCAGCGGTTCGGCAAGCGCCGAAACCAGTGCGGCAGCCGGATTGTAGCCGCCGGCGTTTACCCAGCTCAGCACTGCGTAGATGATGATCGTCCAGAAGTAAACGGTGAGGATCAGGCGCACGATGCCAAGTACGGTGAGCAGCAGCACCGGTACCATGCCGGGTTTGCCGATACAGGCAAGTTGGGTGATCAACACGGTGCCGAGCATCTGCAGGCCGAGCAGCGCCATCAACGTGGCGCTGTCGAGGCGCCCGACCGGCGGCAGCAGGCGACGCAGCGGCATCACCAGCGGGTTGGTGACGCGGAGGATGAACTGCACGAAGGGATTGCGTGTATCGACCTTGACCCACTGCATCAGCAGGCGCAGTACGAAGACCAGCACATAAAGGTCGAATAGGGTGCGCAGGATGAAGATCAGCGCGCTCTGCATCGGTTCAGCTCCTCTGTTTTCCCAGTTCCGCCGATCTGTCCCGCGCTGCAGTCAGTGCCTGCCGCACGAGCCCGGCAAGATCGGCCTGTTCAAAAACCCGTAGTGCGGCAGCGGTGGTCCCGCCGGGCGAAGTGACGGTTGCCCGCAGCGTACCTGGCTCGCCCTTGGTCTCGCAGACGACGCGCGCCGCGCCCAGTGCGGTTTCACGTACCAGCGCAGCTGCAAGATCCGGCGACAGGCCGAGATCGATGGCCGCGTGCTCCATGTGCTCCATGAGCAGGTAGAAGTAGGCCGGCCCGCTGCCCGATACGGCGGTGACGGCATCCATCAGTGTTTCATCCTGCAGCCACAGGGCGCGGCCAGTGGTGCCCGCGACGTATTCGGCGAGCTCCCGGCCAGCTGCATCGACTGCAGTCGAGGCCGCCAGTGCCGATACGCCGGCACCGATGGTGGCCGGCTGGTTGGGCATGACCCGCACCAGCGGCGTGGTCGCACCGAGCCAGCCAGCGAGCGAGCCGAGCGTGATGCCGGCCGCGACCGACATCACCAGTTGCCCGGCCGGCCGCCGCTGACCGGCAAGCGCGGTGGCGACCTCCGGCAGTGTCTGCGGTTTCACCGCCAGTACCAGCACCGCTGCGTTCTGCGCCACCGGCGTATTGTTGGCATCGATCACCAGGCCGGGAGCCAGGGCCGCAACCAGTTCGCGCTGCGCAGCCTCCGGTTCGGCAATGCTGATGAGCTGTGCCGGGTGTCCGCCGCGCAGCAGGCCGCGCACCAGCGCGCGGGCCATGTTGCCGCCGCCGATCATGCCGATAGTCAGTTCGTGATGGTTCATGTTTCTCCGCCGGCTGGATTATCCCCTGCGACCGGCCGTGGCCCGAACAGGGCCGTGCCGATACGCACCATCGTACTGCCTTCCTCGACCGCCAGCTCGAAGTCATCCGACATGCCCATCGACAGGGTATCGAGCGCATGGCCGGCGGCACACAGCTCGTCGAACAGGCGGCGTGTCTGCCGGAACTCGAGGCGCAGTTCCTCCTCGCCGAGCTCCGCATGTGGAATCAGCATCAAGCCGCGCAGCCGGAGCCGCGGCAGCGTGGCGATCATTGCCGCCAGTGCGGCCACCTCCGTGCGTGGACAACCGGCCCGCGGCACCATGCCGCCGGCAGCGCCCACTTCCGGCTGAACCTGTATGCAGACCTGCAGTTCGGCGCCGTAGTGGGGGCGCTGCGCGGACAGGCGTCCGGCGATCCGCGCCGAGCTGACGGTCTGCGCCCAGGCAAAACTGGCGGCGATGTCGCGGGTCTTGTTCGACTGGATCCGGCCGATGAAGTGCCACCGCATGTCGCGGTGCCCCGCACTGATCTTCGGCATGGCCTCGTGCAGGTAGTTTTCCCCGAAGTCCGTCACACCGGCGGCCCAGGCGTCCTGGATGGCTGCGAGCCCGTGCCCCTTGCTCACGGCCAGCAGGGATACCGCCTCAGCCGCACGTCCGGCGCGGGCTGCCGCACGGGTGATGCGCGTCCGTATTTCGCCCAGATGATCCGTGATTGACTTCACGACCCTGCTACCAAGCTGGCTGTACTATGTTCATCGACGGATCCGGTTATGGAAACCGTGGGCGCCATGCCCGGCTCCGTGCTTGCGGATTTTCCTGCCGTACGCTTGCGGCTGTTCAGGGCGCTGGGAAAACAGATGGCTGTCGATATCGCGCAACTGCTGGCCTTCGCGGTCAAGAGCAAGGCTTCCGACCTGCATTTGTCGGCAGGTGTACCGCCCATGATCCGGGTGGACGGCGACGTCAAACGCATCAACATGCCGGCGCTTGCCCACAAGGATGTGCATAGCATGGTCTATGACATCATGAACGACAAGCAGCGCAAGGACTACGAGGAATTCCTCGAGACCGATTTCTCCTTCGAGATACCCAAGCTTGCCCGGTTTCGCGTCAACGCCTACAACCAGATGCGCGGTGCCGGTGCGGTGTTCCGGACGATTCCCTCGATCATCCAGACGCTGGAAGACCTGAAGGCGCCGCCGATCTTCCGCGA